>JAYUVJ010000476.1:0-2561 GCA_043754155.1 Acidimicrobiia bacterium | reverse complement strand
AGTTTCTCTATTCGCCCTCGGATTGAATCGCGTAGTCCACGTCGGTCGGTAGCAACAGTTGCTTCATCGAAACCAGCACCGCGATCACGGACAAACATCTCCACCTCAACCAAAGAGGCTTCAAGATACACCGAGATATCTTCAACGCCGGAGTGCTTGGCCGAGTTCACTATGGCTTCACGGGCTGCGGCAACCAGAGCCTCAGTTCGTTGGTCCACGGGGCAATCACCCACTTTCACCACATCAACTCGCACGCCAAAATCTCGTTCAACATCGTCGGCTACGGCTTCGATTGCTTCACCAATTGACTGTGCCTGGCCTTGGGTTCGAACCTGCGTGCCGTCATAGAGCCAAGCTCTAAGTTCCCGCTCCTGCCTACGCGCCAAGGTCACAATCTCTTTCGGCTGATCAGCCCTCCGTTGAATAATCGCCAACGTTTGCAACACCGAATCATGTAAGTGCGCAGCAATATCAGCACGTTCCTCAGAACGTATGCGCGCATTGCGTTCCGCCGAGAGGTCACTGTTCAAGCGCAACAGCCAAGGACCGGCAATCACTGCAAGCCCCACCAACAACAAAAAAGCCGGGACGACGGCATTGCGAACCGCCTGCAATGGCTGTCCTGAGGCAAACAGCGCACCGGAACCAGAAAACACAAGCAACCCACCGGCAACCAAACGGGCCGACGTCGATTTCGCAGACCCCGTCCAATGACTGGTGATCACGAGCCAAATCTGTTGAGGATTCTTTGCGGCCTTCACCGATTCAGTAAAGGAATGAAAATCGCCACCGTTGGTTTCCTTCTCATCAGCATTGCGACGCCACACCATGGCCAACCCGGTAAAAATGAACACTCCGGGCCACAAAAGACGAGCCGGAAACCAAACCCCAATCCGGCGAAGCAGCAAAGCCGTACCGAGCACGATGGCACCGAACGCCAGCCCTTGAGTTACATCGGAATCGGCGTCGAGGGACTTGCCAACACGAGAGAGCGAACCCTCCTCGTCGGGCATCAACACTAAGCCTGCGGCATACAGAAACACTCCGACGCCACTGGCCAAGGTGAGCAGCACAAAGGCCAAACGAACATAGAGCGGATCAATGGCAAACTTTTCGGCAATACCCCGGGCCACTCCACCAAGGACCCGGCCTTTCCTGGAGCGTTGTATCGATACGCGTTGCACAGCAAACAGTCTGCCTCGCCCGGGCAACCACCGAAGCGAGCGTCGCCCTGATAGCGCCCAGGGGTTTCTCAGGGTACGCTCCGGGTTGCTACCGATAGCGCGATGGCTTGGCAATCGAACACGATGGACTACATGAACGACGAGCAACAGAACAACCAGCATGATCTTGGCAGCAAGCTCAACGAGCTGGCCCACAAACTCCGCTACTTACGACGCAGCCGCAATGACAAGGTGTTCGGTGGGGTTGCAGGTGGAATCGCGGAACTACTTGGCGTAGAGACCGTCGTGGTGCGCATTGCCATTGTCGTGCTTAGCGTGATGAGTGGGGTCGGCTTTTTTGCCTATTTGCTCGCCTGGGCTCTGATCGCAAAAGCGCCGGAGGGTCAAGGCTTCGGCCGTCGCTCCGACCCTTCATTTCGGTCTAACAATGCTGGCGACTCGTCGCATCAAGGCCACGGACAGGGATACCAGTTAGGTGTCCAGAACGGCCCCAAGAAGATAGAGGGTCGCCAGTTGATGGCCGTGGCCGTGGTGAGCATCGGCGTCCTTTCACTGTTTAACCGCCTGGGAATCAACTTCAATGGCGACGTGCTTTGGCCTTTGGCGCTCATTGGTATCGGTTCGGCCGTGCTGTTCTCTAAGTCGTCGAACCACCAAGACCGGGGCGACGGCGGTCTTGGTGGTGGGCTTGGTGGTGGGCCTAGTGGTGGGCCTAGTGGTGGGCCTGGCTTAAGGAACCCTGCTCAGTCAGGAGAACCGCCGATGGCTAGGGGCTTTGAACCCAGTGTTTGGCCAGCGGCCACGATCGCGACGGATTCGTCCGTCGCTTCGGTGCGCCTCAACCCCTACCCCACAGACGGAACGGCCAGACAAGGTCTTTCTGGCACCCTTACGCCCGACGCCCCGCCTGTTCCCAAACCCACAGCTGATGATCTCCTCAACCAGGCACGCCGCGAAGTGGACGCACTTTCCTTTCACGAAAGCTGGTTGGAGAATCCCATTGGGTCTGTCCAGAACCCGGCCGCCACCGCGGTTCAGGTTGGCGCTGCGAATCCCCGAGCCTCGAAAAGGTTTTCCCGGATGATCCTTGGGATCACATTGGTATCCGGGGGGTTGTTCGCCATCGCAATACGCAGCGGTTGGATCATTGTGGGTACCGGCATCGACAACGTGTTGGCCATTGCGCTTATCGGTGTAGGTGTTGTGGTGTTCACAGGCGCGTGGTTTGGTCGGCCGTTTGGGTTCTTGAATCTCGGTGCGCTGCTGTTTCTCCTGTTGGCTACTGCTTCGTTCGTTGGCGCCAAATGGGGAGATGGCGTTGGTCAGCGTACATATCAACCCAAAAGTTTGCAGGAGTTGCGAGACCGCTATCAACTT
>JAYUVJ010000475.1:0-3550 GCA_043754155.1 Acidimicrobiia bacterium | reverse complement strand
GATCGGGACTACGCCGCTTTGGCGAATACTGCCGGCCCAATTACGCCAACGGCTCGATCAATTGAGTCATCGGTGGACGTGGATTCGACAGATTTCGGTGACATGTCGAGCTTCCCTGTATTTGTGCCGACGGCTTCCTCAGCAGCAGCTCCAGTTGTCACAATTGAGCCTCCCGTGGCTCGCTCGTCCTTTATGCCCGCTTCGCCACCACCTCATCTTCTTGCAACGCATCTCCTCGTAACACCGATTGGTGCCGAACCGGCGGTGACTTCGAGGTCGACCGTGCCCGCAGGGCCTCCGTCGATTTTCGATGAGTTGTCTCCAGTTAGCGACGAGGTGGTGCAGCATTACAATCGACTGGATGCTCTATCCGAAGGGATGGCAGCGGCTCCCTTGAAGGACATTCAGACGCCATCGGGGATACCTGGAGCCGTCTCTGTGGCTAAACGAAACCCCTTCGTCGCTCAACGCTAAAACCACCTGAGCGCCAAGCGTCAAAAGCTCAAAACGCCGAAAAACCGTAGGAAGTTCGTTGAGATTGGGTGAGATCGTAGACGTAGACGTGGGAGCGGCATCGGGGGTCGTAGCCTGAGGGAATGGAGTTGGAACTTACCTGTACTGCGCTAGCCAATGGGGGCGATGGTATTGGCCGTCACCCTGATGGTCGGGTGATGTTTCTCACCGGGGCGCTCCCCAATGAAGATGTACGGGTTACCATCACGCAAAACAAAAAGGATTTCGCCCGTGCGACGGTGACCGAAGTTCTTCAAGCCTCCCCTGAACGCGAAGCCCCGTCGTGCCCCGAAGTGGCGATGGGTTGTGGTGGTTGCGGTTGGCAGCATGTAAACCTGGCCGCGCAAACCAACTTCAAACGCACCGTTGTGGTGGATGCGCTTCGCCGAATCGCCAAGCTCCATCGCTTCACCGATATTGACGCCGACTCTCTGGTAACCCTCGCCCCGCCGCTTCCCGTTGGCGGACATCGCACCACCGTTCGCGCCGCCATTCGTGATGGACGTGCCGGTTTTCGACGGGCCGGCTCCAGTGACATCATCCTTGTCGACGGTTGCGAAACCGCCCACCCCCGCCTGGTGGAAATCATGGCCGGCGCCCGCTTTACCGACGTTGATGAAGTGACCCTCCGCTACAGCATCCGCACCGGCAAAACCCTGCTGATCGCCGACCCCAGTGCCCAAGGCGTGAACCTAGAAAAGGTCGCCAATTCCCGCTCCATCACTGTTCTCGGTGCCGACGAAGTAGAAAAATCACCTGGGTCAAATGCCGCCGGGCCGACTTCGTCACCCGGACGGTCGGTGCTCTCAGCCGACCGGCAAGCCGGATCGGGAGCACCTGGGTTGAATGCCGCCGGGTCCCTCACTGTTTCCATTGATGGCGTTGATCTGCGAGTATCGGCCGGTTCGTTCTTCCAAACCCGTACCGACGGTGCACAACAGTTGGTACGCATAGTTTCTTCACTGGTCGACGACGAGCGCGCAGCAGGTGCCGATCTCCTCATTGATCTTTACGGTGGCGTAGGTCTTTTCGCTGCCACCGTTGGGCGTGATTTCGACGCTGTGCTGTGCGTGGAACGAAGCGAACTTTCCGCCTCGGATGCTGAACACAATTTGTTGTCCCATCACGAATCGGCCGTGGTCTGCGTCGACGTAGATCGTTGGGATGCCGAACCTTATGTGCACGAACGATACCCAGTCGTTGTCGCGGATCCCGCTCGTGCCGGTCTTGGTCCCCGCGGCGTAGAAACCTTACTCCTGTGCGAATCCCAAGTGATCGTACTCATCAGCTGTGACGCTGCCTCCTACGGTCGCGACACCGCACTATTAGCGGAAGCCGGATACGAACTCCGTCAATCCATCTTGGTCGACATGTTCCCCGAAACCCCCCACGTAGAAATCGTCTCCAAATTCGTACGTACTTATATTGCCGACGGGTACTCCTAGGTCATCGGGTGGGTGCACTTGTCGGGCGGCCCAACACCCTTGCGAGCGTGGAGTCTCCACCCAACGCACCGTGCCACCTGGTTGATGGATTACACCGGGAGCAAGTCGGCGGCGTAGATTTCTAGGGCGGTGGTGAGGTGGCGGCCGGCCATGGCCCAAAACATTTCGTCACCACGGTCGGTGCGTTCGGTGATCATTGAGGCGACAACAGCGACGATGAAACCGGAAAACTGGCCGTGGCGATAATCGTCCCACGCGGCATCAAGCGAGTATCCCGTTATACCGTATGTGCACAGATCAGTGTGCCATTGTTTGACCAGGTCGCGTTCGTGTTGACGGCGCTCCTCAGCAAGTAAACCTGCACCAACGAAATACCCAATGTCGGTGCCACCTACGCCAATGGCCGGAGTTTGCCAATCGACGGCGACAGCACTCGAACCTTGGTTGTATCCGTAGGCAGAAGATCCGGAGGTGGAAGTTTCGAGTGCTGAGGACGCGAGTGCAGAAGGTTCGTCGGCAGAGGATTCGAGTGCTGAGGACGCGAGTGCAGAAGGTTCGTCGGACGTTTCGGAAGCTGGAGTGCTGAGGGCGGGAGATGCAGCGGGGGAGTAGAGGAGGTTGTCGAGGCGGTAGTCACCGTGAACGAGGGTGAACGGGCAGGAACGGGCGAGAATCCAACGGCTGGCTGTAGCGGCGATGCGGTCACCCAATGTGCACATAGCTTCTGTTAAACGATCGGCATAGCGGTCTTTAAACGCGGGCCAAAACATGCCAAGCATTCCTTCGAGCATGGCGGCTCTTTCGGGATCGAGCGGGTCTTTGAGCCATGAGGTAGAACTAAGCAACGGTGATTCCCAAAACGTGGCATGCAGAATTGCTGCTTGGCGTAGAGCCGTGCGGGCCTCGTCGACAGTGCATCCGGCGATTTGGTCGCCCTGTTCGGCCGGTGCCAAATCGTCGAGCACCAAAATTGTGGTTTGGATTTCGGCATTGAACTCGGCTGCCCAACAACGAGCCACGTTCATAGGTGGGATAGTGCCTGTGCCTGAGCGCAAGATGGGAGCGAAGTCGCGGTAAAAATTCACCTCGCGTTCGTAGTTTCCCAAGGCCAATCCAGCGCTACGGCTCGAAGCATCGCTCGACATGAATTTGGCCACCAACGTTTTCGGCGCGCCAGCAGCGGAAGCGTTGATCGGCGAATCGTAAGTGAACGTAATGCGCACGTTCTGGCCAATCTGCCCCGTTCCAATGCGCTTCTGTGCAAACGAAGCAATCCCAAAAGCAGAGCCCGATAACCCGTTAAGCGTGAACATGTCCTGCAACCACGGCACGCCAAGATCACCCGGTTGGGCCGGAATGGTAGGCATTCGAGGAACCGTTACTGCTACTGCGCTCATTGGTGTCGAAACTAAACGCTCCGAGACACCCGAATCCACTCCGCTAGCGGTCAAACAGAAATCTATGGGCGCGAATCGTTTCGTAGTGAGCGCTTTTCATCCCATCGATTAAGAGGAAACGATTCACATGCGAGTGAGCCTCCCGGGCGGTGGGTGATGCATTCGAACCAGCAAACACGTGAACGTAACCCAGCC
>JAYUVJ010000474.1:0-3388 GCA_043754155.1 Acidimicrobiia bacterium | reverse complement strand
CGGAGGGGGAGCCAGGCGGTGGATCCGGCGGGGGATCCGGCGGGTGGCTCAGGGCTATTTTTGGCCGCCGATTCCGACATCACCGGCGGCAAAAATGCTTTCGTTGGACCTGGCGAGGTTTGTACCGCGCTTTGCGCCGAGCTTGTTGGCAGGATTGTTGGCAGGGCTGTTGGCAGGATTGTTGGCAGGATTGTTGGCGCGGTTATTGGCGCGGTTGTTGGGATCGGTTTCACCGCAAACAGTCCTTGAGACTCGCCGGATCCAGCCCAACCCTGGAGACGTTCCATGACTGGAGCGGGACCACCGGACGGAGCCGACGACGACCCAGATACCGCAGAAACCACTAGATCCGCGGAGCGGTCGAGTAAGTGAGGCGGAGTCCACGCGGGGGTGTCGGCAAGAATCGTGGTTTTCGGGCGTCCAGCCTGAAGAGGAATTTCGGATTCGCTCACGCCAAGGTAGGAAGCTGGCACCCGAGCACGATGGCGACCGTCAGGCAAAGATACGGTTTCGAGCGACGCCATCCAATCGAGAAAGCGGTCAACGGGCATTGGTTTGCCAATGACATAGCCTTGGATTCGGTCAGCGTTAAGTGAGCGAAGGGCACGAAGTTGCTCAAGCGTCTCGGCACCTTCGGCGACTACTTCAAGGCTCAGGTTGTGGGCGAGATCAATGATTGAGCGAACAATGACATAGTCCTGCTCGTTGGTGAGCATCCCAGAAACAAACGATTGATCGACCTTAATTTCGTCGATCGGCATGAGTTGCAACTGCGAAAGCGATGAGAAACCGGTGCCAAAATCGTCGATAGAAATCTTCACGCCAAGCGAGCGGAACGCCTCAAGGGCCTTTCGGGCGATGGCACGGTCGGCCATAACTTCGGATTCCGTGATTTCCAACACTAACGAGGAGCCGGGAACCTTGTACTTAAGGAGAAGAGCGGCGATGAATTCCGGTAGATCGTGATCGAAGAAGTTTCGTACAGAAAGGTTCAACGCAACGGTGATGGAGTAGCCACGTAGACGCCAATCGGCAAGATCGCGAATACCTTGCTCAATGATCCATCGGGTGAGGGGCTGAATCAGGCCGGAAAGCTCCGACAGTTCTACGAACGCGTGCGGAGTGAGCAAGCCGAATTGTTTGTGGTTCCACCGAATGAGTCCCTCGGTGCCAACGATCTGTCCACTTAGTGCGTCAAGTTTCGGTTGATGAAACAGTTGAAAGTCACCTGATGCAATAGAAGCGCGAAGTTCACCGAGTAGTTGCAAGCGACGCACGTTGGATTCATCGTCATCGGGCATAGCAAACACGTAGAGCTGACCGGCTTGCTTTGCTTCGTACATTGCAGCATCGGCACGGCGAAGCAGAACCGCAGGACTGTCACCATCGACTGGGTACATCGAAACCCCAATCGCCGCACCAGCCTGAATAGTCATGTCGTCGACGGTGATTGGTGGTTGCAGCGAGGCACCAATGGCCTCAGCCACGGCTTGGGCGCTTTGAAGATTCGACGGGTACGTAACGACCGCGAACTCGTCACCACCAAGGCGAGCAACAAAAGAGCGATCGGGAAGGTAGGCGGCAAGGCGACCTGAGATTTGTTGAAGGAGTACATCGCCAACACCGTGACCGAGCGTGTCGTTGACCTCCTTGAACCCGTTGAGATCAAGTAAGTGCACCGACAATGTTTCGTTGGTGGTACGAGCATCGGCTAGTCGACGCTGCAACTGATCGTTGAACAGGCTTCGGTTTGGAAGGCCGGTCAACGAATCGTATTGAGCTTGCTTGCGGATCGTCGTTTCCGCTTCATGAGCGGCAGTTACATCACTAAATACGCCTCGCACGCGAGTGATCCGCTTCGTCATGTCCCGTTCAACGGCAATGGTGTTTCTGATGTGGCGAGTGATCCCTTCGGCGTCGATCATGCGAAACTCGACCGCTACAGAACGAGAGCCGGAGCGCACCGCTTCAAATCGGCTTGCTTCTTCGAGTTCTTGGTCGTCGGGATGGATCATTTCGCGCCACGAACGCAAGAACCGTACTTGGTCGTACCCAAAGATCTTAGAAACCTGTGGGCTTACTGCGGTAATAGCAAGTGTTTCGGTGTCGGCTTCCCAGGCCACCGCTTCGAGCCCTCCGAGCAGGTCGAGATACTTGCGATGAATTTGTCGTTCTGCTGATCGCAGGCGCTGGGCAAGTACGGATACCGCTGGCACGAGAACGGCGACCGTACCGAGCATCACCAGATCGGTGGCATTGAGTTCTTCGATGAGCCCATGTACGGCCGCCAAACCAAAGAAGGCCAGAACCATGGCCGTGCCTGCTTGGGTGGGCGAAAAGGTCATTCCCCCTACGATGAGGAGGAACGCAACAAGGATAATGGCGAGAAAAAAATGCGAAGGAGATGATGCTGCAAGCCCAACGGCGAGGGCGGAATCGGCGAACAGCATCCAGGGTGGGAGTTCGTTGCGACGCGTGATTCTGCTACGCACAACTACGGCAACGGGTAAACCCATAGTGAGAAGGACTGAGAGGACGAGAAGTCGTTCGTTGGTGGTTTTCATTACCAACGCGGATACAGCAAAGGCCACCGCCAAAATCAGCTGTCGGCACCAAAATATCGGCGAAATCAGCGATCGTTTCTCTTGATTACTAAAACCTTCTTCTTCACCAAAGGCCGGAATTTCGATCACATTGGGTGTCCAAGGAACCGATCCGTCAAAGCGGACGGCCACGGTGTCAACTCCCACTCGTCGGCCTGCTCCTCGTTCGTAGAAACCGCCTGCGGGTTTGGCATTTGTTGTTGGTGGACCTGGCTTCAAGAACTTCGCCGGTTTGGGGCTGTGCTTTTCGATCTTCTGCTGACGTTTTGCTTCCTTTTTGAAGGCTCGATCCCCCTTTTTGGAGCCAAGTGCCAAAAGATTTAACGTCGACTTTTTTTCATCGAGGGCAGCGCCCGGGCTCGAGGTCGAGGGTTTCACAACTGATTCATCGGTCAGGATCAGCAGTTCCTTGAGCCCTTTCTAGAGCAAATCCCCCGGTCAGTTGGCTTGATCGTGACGGTTTGTGGTTGGAGGTTGGTGGTGTGAGATTTTTGTCGCCCCAATGGCTCGGGTGTCGGCGCTTAGTTGGCTTTTAGCGGCGAGTTGGGTGAGCTGAGGCGAATTTTTGGGCGCGGTAAATTGTCACTTGCGTGGCACAACAAAGGATCTTCTACGGCCCAGGATGCATTCACCTTGTGAGTGTGGCTCGTACAACGATTCCGAGGTCCCGTTGAAGAACCTACGATGAAGTTCATGTTCTCGAAGTTCGAGCGCTCAGCAAAACGGGGTGAACGCGGAAACGCTGCCGTGGTTGCGTTGGGCGTGACCACGTTGGCAGTGGGCGT
>JAYUVJ010000473.1:0-7525 GCA_043754155.1 Acidimicrobiia bacterium | reverse complement strand
GTACGCCTACGTTTTGTAGAGCCGGGAAGTGGGGCCAAATATTTGCTTGACCCCACTCGTCCTCTAAGCGCGCAGCGGATTCCACTCCGGGTTGCTGGTGCCACGGTTGTGGTGAGTGTCACGGTCGATGGTGTTGCGCAGCAAAGTGCATCGTGGCCCATGGTTGCCGGTTCGCATCGAGCCTGCGCGACGATTGGTCCTACGCAGCTCTGCAACGATTTTACCGTCATCGACGAGAACGTCGCGCCGGTCGCCTCAGGCCGGTGACGAGTACCGGAAATCAGGAGTATGCATTTACTGACGTCAGCGCTATTCGGCGAGTCCAGCCTCAAGTCTCAGATTTGGTTAGTTTGGAGTCCGTAACCTTTACTTATACGTGTACGTATTAAGCAATTCGAGAAAACAAAAACTACGACGCTTGTACTGCCTTCAAAGCATCGAGGAGTAAGGCCTTATCGTCGACGCGGGTTGTTTCTATGCCGTTAGGGCCGTCGAGCACGAAGGTGATGCCGTCGAGGGCTTTTTTGTCCCGACTCATGAGCAAGACGAGTTCTTCAGGATCAAGTGCGGGTGTGATGGTGGCCAAATCCTGGGCGGCCACCAAACGGCGATGTTCGGCCACCCGGTCTGCGTCGATCCGTCCGAGGCGAAACGCTACTTCGGCGGCGTAGACGAGCCCCATGGCCACTGCTTCACCGTGCATTACTTCGAACCCAGAAGCGATTTCGATGGCGTGGGCGAGCGTGTGTCCGTAGTTGAGAATGGCCCGCAGGCCACCTTCGCGTTCGTCGGCGGCGACTACTTGGGCTTTGATGGCTACGCAGCGAGCGATCCGTTCGGGAAGGGGGAGTGATTCGAGTCCGCCGGTTGTTCGGGTGAGAATGTCTGTACCTTCAAGAAAATCGTATTTGACCATTTCACCGAGGCCGCTGCGTAGTTCACGGGCGGGCATAGTGGCCATGGCGTCGAGATCGCACAACACGGCACTGGGCTGACAAAACGCACCGACCAGATTTTTGCCTTCGGGAAGATTCACTGCGGTTTTCCCGCCGATGGCTGCGTCGATCATGCCGAGCAACGTGGTGGATATGTAGATGACCTTGATACCTCGGAGGTAGACACTTGCTGCAAACCCGCCAACGTCGGTCACCAGGCCGCCCCCAACAGCAATCACCACGTCATTGCGAGTCATACCCCAAGCCGACCAGCCGCTGCATAGTTTTTCGATGGTCGAGAGGTTCTTATCGGCCTCGCCCGCACCGATCAAAAACTCCTGCTGCTCGATGCCAGCGTGAACGGCACCCAAAGCGTTGCGGACAGCTTCCTGGGTAATAATGGCTGCGCGCTTAGCTTTCGGGGCGACCTCGGCGAGAACCGAAGCCAACGATTCACGAGCCCCACTCCCGATGTGGACAGGATAGGTTCGGCCATCAGGTAGCGCTACAAATTCGGTATGCACAAGTCCATTCTGCCCGACGGATGCGCCGAAATCAGTGACAATTCAGCAACAGTTCGCTGTCGATTGTCGCCAACGCGCACGCCTACCGGTCAGTGTCGTGAAGTCGAAGACGGCGATTAGATCCGGTGCTCTACGTTGAACGCCGCCTTGAAACGGTCGTAATAATCGTCGTCGTTTTCGGCCCGCATGATGTCGATCCACGCTTCGTCGGACAGGTTCTTGCGACCTTCCACGATGACTTCGCCGCCCCATGAGCACGGATAGCGGAGTTTGGGGGCGGCGGTGGTGATGGCGTGCTCAATCACTTTGGCGACCTCGATGGCTTCGGTGGCCTGGGCATATCCGGTGGCGTAGAACTGGAACATTCTGCGGTAGTGATCGTCGTAGGCACCCGACTGGTTTGGCGTATCGATGTTCTTGGCGAAAATGGCCGACTTGGTTACGCCGGGTTGAATGATGGCCACACGGATCCCAAACGGAGCAAGTTCCTGAGCCAAACCTTCGCTGAGCCCTTCGAATGCCCACTTGGAGGTCACGTATGGAGACTGGGCCAAAGCGGCGAGCCGTCCGACGATCGAGGTCACGTTCACGATGGTTCCGGCCTTGCGCTCGCGCATGCCCGGCAGCACAGCTTGGATGCATCGGATGCCGCCGTAGAGGTTTACGTTCATCACGTCGGCATAGAGTTCGATTGGGCATTCCTCGGCCACAGAGTTTCCTCCCACGCCGGCATTGTTCACCAACACGTCTACCCGTCCGGCGTTTTTCAGGATCTCGGCCATACCGGTCTTCACGGATTGATCATCGGCGATGTCCAATTCGACCAGGTTCATTTCGACACCCTGTGCTTTGGCCATGCCCATCAACTTGTCGGCCTTGGCTGCACTGCGCACCGTGCCGTACACCTCATGTCCGATCGAAGCCAGGTGCAGAGCCGTAGCCCTACCAATGCCCGAATTTGCGCCGGTAACAACTGAAACGATTCCCATACCCGCCAACGATACTCAGATGTTGAGGACTCGCGCCTGTCGAGTGTGAACGATCTCCCAAACTTCCCGTGCCTAGCTGCATGGCACACGTTCGTGCACATCCGCGATTGCAGATGTACGTGCTGTTGGCTGCTAGCGCGTGTGCTTCGGAACGCGTTGCTTTCGGGAGTGCGAGGACCTAGGTGGCTGGTGTGAAATGAACTCGGATGTGGAGCATCGAAATCGACTGTATGCACAGCGACTCGTGCGCAATTGTCCACAGGTGTTGCGTAAAATTGGACGCCGTTTCCAACGCAAAACGGCCAACTTTGGAACATCCAGACAGAGACACGAGCCACCTAGCAGTTGTGCTTAACGGCGTGCGTCAATGGTTGCGACGCCGTAGCGACTGATCTTGTCGTCTCCGGTGAGGAGCGCGAGCCCAGTTGCCTTGGACTGGGCGATAAGTAAGCGGTCAAAAGGGTCGTTGTGGATTGATGGAAGTTTGGCGGCGTCCAGTACGTGATCAAATTCGATAGCGAGCCGTGCGAGGCCAGCGTCTCGAACGGTGGTTTTTACGAACTGTTCTGGCGGGGCAGGGAGTGGGAGCTTTCCAAGCGCCCATTTGATACTGATTTCCCATGCGCATACCGCAGAGAGAACGAGTTCCGTATCGACATCGTTGATGAGGTCCCGAGTGGATGGGCCGAGTTGGGAATCGTCGGCAGCCATCCAGAGCCAGGCGTTGGTGTCGAGCAGAAATCGAGTCATGAGAAGTACTCAGTAAGTTTGCTTGGTGTTTCATCGAAGTCGGCAGGGACAGTGAGCCGGCCGGCGAACGAGCCAATGCGCTTTTGACCGACCGGGGCTATGGCGACCAAGCGTGCGGCAGGTTGACCACCGTTGGTGATGACGATTTCCTCACCATTGGCGACTCTTCGCAGCAGCCCTGAGAGGTTGGTCTTAGCCTCGTGCACTCCGATATTAGTCATACGACTAAGGTAACCGACTAAGTAATTCTTTTTGCAACCTGATTTCTTTGGGCGCCGCTTGTCGGACCCACTTTCTGCGAGGCTGGGGGGATGAGTGGTTATCGACCGATTGTGTTGTTGCTGAGCGGCCCGAATCTGAATTTGTTGGGTAGTCGTGAGCCGGAGATTTACGGGACGGCAACTCTGGCCGATCATGTAGGCAACGCCACCACGGTTGCTACAACCCATGGTTTGGCAATCGAGCATGTGCAAGCCAACTCCGAGGGCCCACTGATCGACGCTGTGCATGCTGCCCGTGGTCGGTGTGCGGCGATCATTATCAACGCCGGCGCGCTCACGCATTACAGCTGGGCTCTCCACGATGCCCTCAGTGCTTTCGACGGGGTCAAGCTCGAACTGCATCTTTCCAACACCCATTCCCGTGAACCGTGGCGACACCATTCGGTGATTGCCCCTGCGGTGCAGGGATCGATTCAAGGCTTCGGCGGACATGGCTACTTCATTGCCGTGGAGGGTGCCGCTCGTTTGCTCCGTGATCGTGGCGTAATTGTATGAGGCGGAGTTATGTAGTCTGTGTACATAGCATATCCAATTGTGGATCGTGGCTGAAGTGATGAGCGGGTTTCGTACGGAGGAGTACCAGGCCGCATTGGCGCTCGGACATGATCGTGTTGCGCCGCTGCCGCCTCTTGGCGTTGATGGTCGAATCGCCAAACTGCAGACCTTGCTCAATCGTGGTGTGGAGGCAGTGGTCGCGGATTCCGAGATCTTGCAATCTCAAGCCTTGCTGGTAACGAATCCTGCGAACATTCGCTACCTCACCGGCTTCACCGGGTCTTCTGGACGCGTACTGGTATCTGCGGTGGGAGCGATTCTCGTCACCGACGCTCGCTACGAAGAACGAGCCGCCGAAGAACTCGCTAAGGCCCATTGCTCTGCGCGCATAGTTATTCTGCGGACGGTGGCCGAGCAAGACGCGTTTCTTACCCAGGCGATTGCTTCCGCCGGTGTCGTGAAGCTGGGTCTTGAGGCCGATCATGTGAGCTGGCACGATGCCGAGCGCTACCGGGCTTTCGTAGCTTTGGCTGAAGGTGAAGGTGAACTGATCGCCGAAACTGATGCGGTTGAGCGTTTGCGCCGCACCAAAGAACCCGCCGAAGTTGCCCGTTTAGCCCGAGCCTCCACCATTGCCGACGACGGCTTTGCCCAGGTTTTGCCGTTATTGAGCAAGCCCATCACCGAACGAGATTTTGCGTCGGCCCTCGAAGATGCGATGCGTGCGTATGGATCAGAAGAGCCGAGTTTTTCAACGATTATTGCCGCCGGCACCAACGCCAGTCGCCCTCATCACGAACCGGGCAACCATGTCATCCAGGAAGGTGACGAAGTCATATGCGATTTCGGCGCAACGTGCGAGGGCTATCGCTCCGATATGACACGCACGGTCTACGTCGGCGAGCCATCGTTGAAACAACTCCGACATTTTGCTGTGGTGCAGCAGGCGCATGATGCGGGTATTGACGCGGTGGTCCCCGGGGTTTCCGGCTTGGCGGTCGACGCGCAAACCCGCCAGGTAATCATCCATGCCGGCTGGGGCGAATTCTTCGTTCACGGTACTGGCCACGGGAGCGGCTTGTTGATCCATGAAGCCCCGTGGATCGGCCCCACCTCAACGTCGATTCTCGCTGCGGGAGACATCGTGACCGTAGAACCCGGCGTCTATCTCCCCGGTGCGGGCGGAGTCCGTATCGAAGACTCCATGCTCATCACCGACGGAGGACCGCTGCTGCTAACCCGTTCCCCGTACAACCTCGTCGTTCCTCGATAGCTTCGCAACATTCGATCGTTTGTGGGGTGATCCAGTCGATTAATTGACGCATGGCTTGGCCGACGACATTCTTGCGCTCCATGAGCAACGCCTTGGTATGGCGGTGTGAGCGAGGCGGCAGCGTGGGGTCAATCCCGAATGAACCTTGCCTACTCAGTTGCTCGATCGGGTGAAAGTACTTGGTCCCGGAGTTGCCGAAGTCAACATTGTTTAGCCTCGGTCGACCTCGAGCCACTCCGCTTCTTCGGTCGTCAGAGGAACGTTGAGCTGGGATCCAATCCGATCTTGACGGATTGAAACCAGGGCTCCCTTGGTTGCGGCGATGAATGAGCGCACTCTGTTGTGGTCTTTCACGCCGGGGGATTGTTCGGTGCCGCTCGCTACATCTACGCCCCATGGTCGTACAATGCGAATTGCATCGGCGACGTTGTCTGGGGTTAGTCCGCCTGCGAGTAACAGATCGCAAGATCGCGCGAGATCCGCGCCCGCTTCGGCTGCGCACAGAGCGTCGGCAAGATTGGTGTTGCCGCAAATCTTCACGCGAACCATCCACCCAGTGTAGGGACGGGTTACCTCGGTGTGGCTTCCCTTTCCACGAAGGCGCATGCTTGGGCGAGGGGCGATCTTGGTCGCCACAATTGTGGTGGAAAGACCCTTTCTTCAGATGGCACCGGGATCAACTGGAGTTGAGCACCGAAAAGTGGCACGCTGGCCGCATGTGCAACGCAAACGCCCCCAGCCAATCGGGTGAACCGGTCGAGCCGAGCCCATTGCAGAGGCTCGCCGCATTGGGTATAGAACTCCCGGGGCCGTCGGATCCAGCGGGTCTTTATCGACCCTCGGTGCAGGTCGGAAACCTCCTCTTTCTCTCGGGAGTGGGTCCTAAGCGCGCTGATGGTTCGTTTGTGACCGGCAAAGTAGGTTCGACGCTAAGCGCCGCAGATGCCCGTCACGCGGCTCGTCTCACCGGCATTCAGCTACTCGCGGCGATCCACGATGCCCTCGGTTCACTCGACCGTGTTGCTCGCATAGTGAAGCTCTTAGGGATGGTCAATTGCGCCCCAGGCTTCAACGCGACGCCCGGGGTTATCGACGGGTGTTCCGAACTTTTCGTTGAAGTGTTCGGCGATGACCGCGGGCGTGCTGCTCGTTCCGCTGTTGGGATGGCAGAGTTGCCCTTTGACATCTGTGTCGAGGTTGAGGCGATTGTCGAGGTACGAGCCGCATGAGTGCCACCTCAAGTATTGATGTCGGTGGACCGGGACGAGTCGGGCCTCGGATCGATGTCCATGCCCATCCCGGGCGCTGCTTTCTCGACGACAAGCCCCGCACCGATCCGTTTCTCGCAGCGATGCCCAACCCGGAGCCCCAAGCTGCGTATGACGATCTCCGACTCGGACGTATCGCTGCGGTGAGTTACGCGACCGTCGCCGACTTTCTCGTACTCGGCCTAGTGGAACCTTCTCGATTGGGAGCACTTCGTCCCTTCGCAACCGGCGAGGCAGTGCGCGATCACCATCGACAGCTCGACACGATTTTGGGCATCGCCAAGCGATTCGATATGCCCGTCGTGCGAAGCGCTGCCGACATCGACATGGCACACCGCGATGGCCGCACCGCACTGTTTCTGACCTGTGAGGGTGCAGACTTCGCGGAGGATGACCTCGGTCTGATCGATTCGGCCCACGACGCTGGTGTGCGTTCCATCACGATTGTGCACTACCGGCAGAACGCGTTCGGCGACCTGCAGACCGAGCCACCCTTGCACGGAGGACTTTCGCAACGTGGCCGCGAGCTTGTTTCGCGAATGAACAAGCTCCGCATGATCATCGATCTGGCTCATGCAAGCTATGAGACCACCCGTGACACGGTGGAGATGTCAAGCGCGCCTACGATGATCTCCCACACCCACCTCCGTCACGACACCAATGATTCGCCTCGACTCGTATCCCTCGAGCACGCCCGGGTTGTCGCCGATGCTGGAGGTTTGATTGGCGCATGGCCGTCAGGAGTTCGGTCCGCGACCTTCGAGAATTTCGTCGATGAGATTATCTTCCTCGTCGACGCGATCGGCGTGGAACGCGTTGGCATCGGCACCGACATGGATGGTAATTACCGTCCCGTGATGACACGCTTTGCGCAGTTCGACGATTTGTCCGAAGCGCTGAGCCGACGTGGACTCAGCAATGGCGAGGTGGACCGTGTACTTGGTGGAAACGCCCGCGACCTCGTGGCTGTCGTCTGCGGTTAAGCGACTCGCCATGTGGTGAAACTCGTT
>JAYUVJ010000472.1:0-10972 GCA_043754155.1 Acidimicrobiia bacterium | reverse complement strand
CTTCCACCAGCCATTTTAGTTGAGAGCCACAAAATCAAATATTTCATAGTGCTCACTCAGTTGGCCAAATAGACAATGGTGGTTTCACTAAGCCAGCGGTGCTTCGCTGCACCAACAAAGCCCCCGCAACAATCGCCGCAGTTTCGGCCCGCAGCACAGCCGGGGCGATGCCCACCGATTCGGGCAGAAGAGCTCGTTCCGCATTAGACCATCCCCCCTCGGGGCCGATAAGCACAAAGCGCACCGGCGACGAGAGCAACGAAATTCCACCCCGGTCGGCTCTTCCTGGCGCGCCGTACTCTCCGGCAAAGACGGCTTTGGCACCTTCGAGATTGGCAGCGGCCAGCGTGGCGAACGAGAGGACATCGGATACCTCGCTGAGCCATGCCTGACGACTTTGTTGTAGGGCTTCCGCTGCGATAATTCGAAGTCGAGCCACATTCTTGGCCGCTTTTTCGAGGTCCCATTTGGCCACGGAATGCTCAGCGACAAACGGGACGATGAGGTCAACTCCAAGCTCAGCCAGTTTTTGTACAACAGTTTCGGGCTTGTCACCCTTCGTGAGAGCGAAACCAACCGCAACGAGTTGCTCCCTTCGAACCGCGAGCATAACTTCGCTGCTCCACTCAAGATCGGCCCGGTTTGGCCACCCAGAGCCCAAGGCAGCGCAACGCCACGAGCCCTTTCCATCCGTGACCGTCATGCAATCGCCACTACGGAGACGCAGGACCCTACCCAAATGATGGTGATGCTCATCTGACACGGTCGTTTCAGCCAAATCGGTCACGAGTACATGGGCTTTGGAGTCGACATCGGCGGGTGTGTGCAGATGTTGGGACACGTTCGTGCCTGCCTAACGAATTGAAGCGAACCTAGCAAACGAACTTACCCAGCAAAGGACCAGCACGTTGTTTTAGCAAGCGTTGTTAAAGGGTCGTTCAAAAAAAAGATGTCAACGAAAAGCCGAACGGATTTTGCCCATCAGACTCTTGTCGGGGGTGGCCACTTCTTCACCTCGTTCAGCAGCGATGGAGCGCAGTAGATCTTCTTGGGTTTTGGAAAGTTGCGTCGGCACGATTACGCGCACTTGTACCAGCAGGTCACCTCGACCTCGGCCGTTGTGCATTGGAACGCCGCGTTCGCGCAGCTTGAAGATCTTGCCGTTTTGAGTTCCAGCGGGCACTACAAGGTCTTCGATCCCATCGAGCGTTTCGTAGGAGATATGCGCACCTATGGCCGCTTGTGTCATCGGGATCTCAAGCAGTTCAATAAGGTTAGCGCCGTCACGCTGGAAACGCTCATGCTCTTTTACTCGTAGGTGAACATACAAATCTCCGTTGGCACCGCCACGTGGACCGGCCGCGCCGCGACCGTTGAGGCGCAACGTTGAACCGTTGTCGAGCCCAGCGGGAACATCGACGGTGTAGGTTCGTGCTTCGGTTCTGCGTCCTTCCCCGCGACAAGTGTTGCAGGGCTTTTCTATGGTTTGCCCCATGCCACCACAGCGGGCGCACGGGCTGGAGGTAACCATTTGTCCAAGCATGGTTCGTCGTACTTGGCGGACTTCGCCGGCCCCGTTACAGCCCGTGCAGGTGATCGGGGCTGATCCTTCTGATGCGCCAGTTCCCGTACAGGTATCGCAGCGAACCGGCTGGCGCAGTGACACTTCGCTCCGCATACCAAATACGGCTTCTTCGAAGCTCAGATCGGCCACAGTTTCCATGTCGGCGCCACGCGGTGGACCTGATGGTCCGCGTCGTTGTTGTCCACCGCCGAAGGGGTTGCCTCCGCCGCCGAAAAACGCGTCGAAAAGATCGCCTAGGCCCCCTCCTCCACCGAAGGGATCTCCGCCACCGCCACCACCAGGTTGGAATGCAGCAGCACCGTGTTGGTCGTACCGTCGGCGTTTTTCGGGGTCTTTGAGAACTTCGTAGGCAAAGGAGACTTCTTTGAACTTTTCCTCTGCCGCTGGGTCTTCGGGGTTGGCATCTGGATGCAGTGACCGCGCTTTAGCCCGGTAGGCCTTTTTGATGTCGTCGTCGGATGAGTTGCGGGAGATGCCGAGAAGTTCGTAAAAATCGTTCATGGGTTCAGTATCAAAGGTCTGTCTTGGGCCGGTTTTAGGGCCGGTGTTGAAGGTTTGGTCCGAAGGGACCGTCTATTCTCCCCTATTCGCCGGGTCCAGGTGATCCATACCTCACGACGGGCGCTGGACCTCCCCGAAGACTGCCCCAGGAGGGTCAGCCTTCGCTGAGGCGTCGGCTAAGTCCTTCGCTTACCGCATTGACCGCTGCCAAGGCCTCGGGGTAGTCCATTCGGGTGGGGCCGAGAACGCCAATGGTTCCTACCGGCAATCCGTCGACGTGATACGGGGCAACTACTACTGAGCAGGAAAGGAGCGACTCGAAGGCTAAATCCTTGGCGTGCTCCGCCCCAATGGATACCGAACCGGAGCGGTCCAAAACGTCTTTGAGGAGGTTCATCACTACGTAGTGCTCTTCGAGGGTGCTCAGGACTCGGCGAACCGCGTCGATAGTGTCGAAAGCTCCCACCATGCGCGAGGTTCCGCCCACAAAGACGCCAGCAGCGTCGGTTTCAGGGCGACTGTGCGCTTGCAAGGCAGACATGGCGGCGGCGCACACCAGGTCTACGGTGGTTTCTCCGGTGCGCAAAAGCGGAGCGTTTGAAGGGTGGTTTCCGGTTTGTGCGAATGATCGGCCGTGCAATTGACCATTGAGGTGCGCGGTGGCGGCATTGCGCTGCGTTTCGGTGACGTAGGCAGGTAAGTCGATATGGACTTTATCGACTGACCCGTTGCTAAGCACGGTTACAACGAGCGCTGATTCGGTCCGCGGGCCCTTCCCTACGCCTCCTAGCCCAACTACCTGCACAGAGCGGACGGTGGCTACTTCCGCTGGCGGTGCGATGGCTACGGCTGCGTAATCGGTGAGACCGGTAAGTAGCCGGGTAGTTTCGGACAATAGCTGTTCAATCTCGGTGCGGGCGGTGTCGAAAAATTGATTGGCTTGCTGGAATTTTGGTTCGCCTAGGCGGGCTCGACCATCGAGGGAATCAACGAAGAAGCGATATCCCCGATCGGTAGGGATCCGTCCGGCGGAAGTGTGGGGGTGAGTGAGATACCCGTCCCGTTCCAGCAAGCTCATCTCGTTTCGGATCGTGGCCGACGAAACACCGAGCCCCGCAGCACCCGACAAATGTGCCGATCCAACCGGCTGTCCCGATTCAATGTGTTCTGCTACAACCGCCCGCAGAATCGCCGATTTGCGCACGTCAAGTGTGGCCGTCGACTCCGATGCCGCGCCCGACACAGTTGCAACTAGCGGAAAGTCAACAACATTCTGCGCCTTTGGCGTAGGGACCTCCGCGCTGTTCACACCATGACAATACCGATATCAACCCGCTACATCGACCCAAACGAACAAGATCAGCGTTTAGTAAAGCGCTTCCGCTCAGGTATCGAACGCACTAGCTGTTGGCTTTAGCTGTTGGCTTTAGCTGTTGGTGTTGTTTGTTGGTATTGGTTGTTTCAGTGCAGCATGGCGGCGTAGAGACTCAATGCGTTCTGCCGCATGGTCAACAATGGGTTCGGGGTATCCCTTAATACCGCCGAACAATCCCCCGCCGCCCAGCAGCCAAGGCTCGTGTATTTCTTTGCTGGAAAGCTTCGCCAATTCGGGGACGAAACGACGAACATAGGTACCATCGGGATCAAATTTCTTGCCTTGAGTGATGGGGTTGAACACACGGTAATACGGAGAGGCATCGGTGCCAGTTCCGGCGGTCCATTGCCAGCCGTGGGCGTTTGAGGCCAAGTCACCATCGACAAGTTGTTCCATGAACCATTTGGCCCCGCGTTGCCATGGCAGGTGCAGGTCTTTCACCAAAAAGCTCGCTACAGCCATACGCACCCGGTTGTGCATCCAACCTTCGGCCAGCAGTTGGCGCATTCCCGCGTCGATAAACGGAAAGCCAGTCATGCCTGCGCACCAGCGAGCAAAGCGTTCTTCGGCCAGATCACCCGTGTCCGTTTGCATGGCATCCATCGCGACGTTGAGCGATCGCGAAGCAGTGCGCGGATGGTGAAATAATACGTCCGCATAGAATTCTCGCCAGCAAAGTTCCGATTTGAACACGTCAGCTCCGGTGCCGCCTACTCGCAACGCTGGCAGGATTTGTCGAGGATGCAAAAGGCCGAACTTCAGGTCGGCGGAGAGCCGTGATGTCGCATCAAGCGCTGGAATGTTTCGCTGATCATCGTAGGCACCCATATTTGTTTCGAGGAAGTGTTGCAAGCGTTGGTGTGCTGCAGATTCTGTTGCTCGGGGTAGTTTTAGCGAGGCGTTCAGCGGTCGAGCGGGGATGGCTTCTCCGTCGATCCCGATGCACCACGAAACGGTCGCTGGGTCGACGGTTGGGTTGGGGCTGTGTGATTCGGCCATGGCTGTCCATACCCGCTTAAAGGGGGTAAATACTTTAAACGGGGTGCCATCACCCTTGCGCACGGTTCCCGGTTCGATCACGTACGAACTGCCTATGGAGCGGAGTTCTCGCCCGTCTACTTGCAGGCCTACCGAAACGGCATCATCGCGTTTGTGGCCGTAGGGCCCGAAGTCGCTAGCGCAATAGACGGCAGTAGCAGCGACGGTGGCGGCCAAGGCAGGAATCTCTGTTTCTGGATCCCCGTGGCGAAGTACCAGTGGAATTCCCGCAGTGGTGAGCGATTGCAGGGCGTCGTAGAGGTAGGCGAGACGATTAATTCCACTCGCGGCGCCAAGCTTCAGGTCGAGAACGAAAACCGCTAGGACTGATCCGTCCGTTCGGTCGGCCTCAGCGATTGCCGCCAGTAGCGCAGGGTTATCAGCAAGCCGTAGGTCCCGACGAAACCAAAACACCACATTCACGGGCGAAGCTTCAGGCTTGAGTGGTCGAGCAGGTCGAATCGAAGTTGACACCCTCCTATCATCCCCCGTTCCACGTCGCTAGGTTCGGAATGGTCAACGGTACGACTGTGACCTCCACGAATGTCACGTCTACAACTAAAGAACTATTGCCAGCATGGAAGCAAGACCGTCACGATCTAAAACACCAGATTTACCTTCCGTTGCGAGAAGTCTTGTCGCAACGCCTCCACGGTGGGTACTACGCTACGCCAAGCCTTCTTTTTACCGCCAACATGCCCAGGCCAAACGGCTCCGACTCAAAGTATGTTCGCGGCACTATGTAGACACACTTTGCCTGGAGCCCTTCAACGAGAGACGCACGGACAACTATCTGTAGTTCGGCACAGAATGTTAACGTCCGCCGCTTACGTCAATCACTGCGCCGGTCATGTAGCTCGAAGCCGGTGAACACATGAACACGATGGTTGCGGCAATCTCTTCGGGCTCGCCGCCACGTTGCATTGGAATAAGTGAACGAAAGCGCTCCACCCGATCGGGCTGTCCACCACTCGCGTGAATATCGGTGTTGATCAATCCAGGCCGAACCGCATTGACTCGAATACCCTCGTCGGCCACTTCTTTGGACAATCCAATAGTCATACAATCCATTGCTGCTTTGGAAGACGCGTAGTCCACGTATTCCCCCGGGCTGGTGATGCGAGCCGCCGCCGATGACACATTCACAATAACGCCACCAGCCCCGCCGTAGCGAGTACTCATGCGCTTCACGGCCTCGCCTGCACACAGAAATGCGCCAACTGTATTCACAGCAAACATATGCATCATGCGTTCGAAGTCCATCTCATCAATCCGAGATTTGGTCCCCACGATCCCGGCATTATTAATAAGCGCGCCTAGCGTTCCCATGGTATCGGCCTCGGCAAACAACCGCTTCACGTCATCGGGATTGGATACGTCAGCATGTACCGCCTTGGCTCGGACGCCGCGCGTCCAGCATTTCGCAAGCACATCGTTAGCCGCTTCCAAATCGGTGCGGTAGCTCAGCAAAATATCGCACCCGATATCGGCTAATTGTAAGCACGTGGCCGCGCCGATCCCGCGACTACCACCAGTAACAAGCGCAAGTTTGGTCATAGAACGAAGCTACCTCTCAGCAGACGATGGAGGCTAGTTTCACCCGATTTTTGAGACACACTGAGGTGACGGCTCAGCAGAGTTAGCGGCTTTACAGCTCGTCGAGATCAAGGATCGAAGCGGCGACCGGCTTTGTGTCCCTATTTTTGCGACGAGGCTGAGGTGCTTGAGCGGGTTTCGGTTCTGAAGCGCGTGTGTTCCCCTCTACGTTGGCCTCATTGGCCCCCAACGAAGTTTTGATCGGAGCGGAACCTTCGGTGGTCTTGATCGCAGTGTGGTCTACCGAACTGTCTTCACGTTCAACTTCCACACCACGTGCAACTTCCACACCACGTTCGACATGTACCTCGGCCTCGACATCAGCTTTAACAGCAGCCTCAACACCCACCTCGACAGCAACATCATCGTGAACGCCATGAGCTTGCGAGATCGGTCCGTCGACGGATGAAGTAGCTACGCGGTCGTCGGCAGTTGGCGTAACCATCACGACGCCTAGTGCAAGAACCGGCTCAACCACGGGAGCTTCTCGAACCGGGAGCGGAGGAAGTGCCGTAGTGAGTTCGTAGCGGAAGACCGCCATGCCATCGGTTTCTGCGGGCACGATGCGGGCGCCTCGGCCAATCGGTTCCCAACCATGTCCCCGTACAGGAGGAAGTGCTTCAAGCTCGGGATAGGTTTCGGCGATGTACTCGTCTATGCCTACGGTTTCGTCGGCCGTAAGTGTACATACGCTGTACACGAACGTGCCACCAACCCGTAGTGCGCGAACCGATGAATCAACCAGGTTCTTCTGCAGGGTCACAAGCACCGGAATTTCTTTCTCCTCCATGCGCCAGCGGGCATCGGGTCTGCGACGAAGCGAGCCCAAGCCGGAACACGGCGCGTCGAGCAACACGCGATCAAAGGATGCTTCCTGCACTGGCAGCTTGGTGGAATCCGAAACCAGTACCTCAACAAGATCGGCCACGTTCATATCGCGGGCATTGCGACGGACCAGCCGGCTGCGGTGCATATGCAGATCAACCGCAGTTACGTGCGCGCCGAGGCCCGCCATAAACGTAGTTTTTCCACCGGGGGCGGCACAAACGTCGAGCACCCGATCACCGGGTTGTGCCCCTACCGATTCGGCCACCATTTGCGAAGCCGGATCTTGGATGTAGCCATCCTCAC
The DNA here is from genome assembly GCA_043754155.1 of Acidimicrobiia bacterium. Taxonomy (GTDB): domain Bacteria; phylum Actinomycetota; class Acidimicrobiia; order Acidimicrobiales; family JANYDT01; genus JANMZO01. The sequence continues at coordinate 3,746 of JAYUVJ010000472.1, read as the reverse complement.
GAACGTGCACTTCGGCGGGTTCGTTCATCGCTCGCAGAATTCTCTCGGCCTTTTCAAAGCCAAACTCGGCGACGAAAAGATCGACAATCCAATCGGGATAGCTGAGTTCAGTTTCCATATTTGGCCAAGGTGGATTGATCGTGGTGGCTACCCGGCGAAGAATGGCGTTCACGAAACCCTTCGACCACTCTGGCGCGAGCTCGACAGTCTCTGCCAAAGCCGCGTGAGGGGGGACACCAAGAAATACCAATTGGTATGCACCCAGATGAAGAATTCGCAGCGTCTCGGGATCTGTGTCGCGCTCTATATGGTTCTGCACAATCCAGTCACAGGCCCGGCGCATGCGGACCGTGCCGTAGGTGAGCTCAGTAGCAAAGGCCTTTTCCCGGGGGTCAATCGGTCCTTGCTGCTCAAAATTGCGGAAGATTTCCGGCAAAATCAAGTTGGCATAAGCGCCACGGTCCACTTCGGCCAAGGCTTTACGAGCCAAATCACGAGCGGTTATCGCCTGCTTTGGGCCACGACTGTCCTGGTTATCTCGGAGGTCCCGCTGACCCGACCCACCCCGGTTATCTCGACCGTCGCGATTGTTCCCATCGTTTCGATCATTTCGATCATTTCGGTCGCTTCCACCTGCGGTGCGACTCGGAAATCCAAAACGCGAACCGGATCCACCACGGTCGGAACGGTCGGAACGGTCGGAACCACCTGAGGGCTGAGCGTCACGGAACGGCGGACGCCCAGAGTTACCCGAGCCGCCCGAGGCACCCGGGCCTTTCGAAGAGCCAAAAGGTCTACGAGGATCACGTTCGTTCATTGGCCCAACATCGTTTCTTCTAGACGGCCGAGACCGTTTGCCCAAGCCGCAGCGGCCATGGGTCCTTTTCCTTCGGGCTGCACGGTAACCAACAGCAGTGCCTCCGCGTTCGAGCCGCTAAGCGCACCACAGCCAACCACTACGTCGCCGTCCACTTTGGCCAGCGCTCCTGGAACCAAGCCAGAAGCGGAGCCGATCGCCAACATCCGCGCTTCAAGAACTTTAAGACGTTTGCCGCGCACCGTCGTCCAGGCAAACCCTAAACGAACCAGACGAGCCAGTTCATAAGCAGGCTTAGCAAATTCCAGAACAAACTCTGTGGCGTCAAGCTTGGCTGCGTAGGTGGATTCGCCCACCTGGTCCACAGCAGAACCCAGCGACACAAACCCGTCGGCCAAACGGCGTACCATCATTTCCACTCCCACTTCGACCAACCGGTCGCGCAAGAGCGCCACGGATTCAGTTTCGTCGATCGGCACCACCACACGTTCGTAAACGGGCCCCGTGTCCAAGCCAGCTTCTAGCGCCATCAGACAGACACCCGTTTCCGTGTCGCCAGCCAGAACAGCACGTTCGACCGGCGCGGCACCACGCCAGCGCGGCAGGAGCGAAAAATGCAAGTTGACAAACGGCATGACATCGAGAAGGCGCGGCTTGATCAATCGTCCAAATGCCACTACGACACCGAGTTCCGCCCCAGCAGCGGCAGCTTCAAGCAAATCGTCGGCACGATCCGTAACGGCAAGGCCCAGTTCCGTCGCCGCGGCCTTTACCGGTGAAGCAACCAGCGCGCTCCCCCGTCCACGTTTGCGGTCGGGTTGTGACAGCACCATAACGATCTCGTGCCCAGCAGCAACGAGAGCAACCAACGGTGCAACGGCAGCTTCGGGAGAACCGACGTAAACAAGCTTCATGAGCGACACTCTTCGACGACGATAAACCCACCAGCGCGTGTCTCGCGATGCGAGCGACCGATCTGCAAATCGCGCAACGTACAGACCATCGAAATGAACACCTCGGGGGGACGTGGGGACCCAGCCCCCCGAGGAGGCATTACTTCAGCCCGGGAAGACTAATCCCGAACTTGTTCTTTGGCGCGTCGGCTTGGGGCTTCGCTTTCGGTTGAGCAGCGAGCATACGATTACGCAACGTACGCATAGCTTCAGCCTTTTGGGCTTCGTTGAGGTAGTCGAGGAGCAACTTACCGTCGAGGTGATCCAGCTCATGTTGGTATAAGCGGGCCAAAAGCTCGTCGGCCTCAACGCTCACTTCGTTGCCCTCAAGGTCGTATCCGGTGAGATGAATCTCTTTTGGGCGAACGATCTCGTAGGACATGTCCGGAATCGACAAACAGCCTTCGTCGTAGGACCACTCACCCCGGCTTTCCTCGATAACGGGGTTCACCAGCACCTTGGCTCCAGCGCCATCGTGGAGGTCATACACAAAAAGCCGCTTTTGCACGCCGATCTGAGGAGCCGCCAGACCAAGGCCGGGGGCGTCGTACATCGTCTGAATCATGTCTTCGGTGAGCTTTACGAGCGCACCGTCCACATTCGTAACGTCGGACGCAACGCGACGCAACACGGGATCACCAAATACGCGAATGTCATAACCAGCCATGGAACAAGGATAGGGCCCGAACCTAACGTTTTAAGCCACCACTGCGTTTTTCACCCGACTTTTGCAGGCTAACGCCATGACAGAAGCCACTCTTCAGACGATTTAAACCCAAAGACAGGGGACGGATGCGGAGCAACGGCCGAGGACGATGTGCGCCCTCGGCCGTTCCGCCCTTCGTTCGCACCGAATACACATCAGTGGTCGCTCTGCTTGTTCTGCTATCGGAATTTCTTCGTCCCCACTTAAGGAACTTTCGGGAAGATATACCATTCCAAAGAGCCCTGACCTTTGGGTTGGCTTACACGGTCTGTAATTCTTCGGCAAAGTCTCGGTACACCTGCACGTGATGATCAAGATCATCTTGCGTGTGGAGCGCAGAAATCAGCCACTGCTCGTCTAAGCCGGGTGGCAGCAGTATTCCACGGTTGATTCCGTAGATCCAGTTGGCGTAGGCGATATCGAAATTGCTCTCTTTATAGTCGCGGTAGTTCTTTACCACGGCACGCCGGTAGGTGATGCAACCCTTCGCTCCGAGCTGCACTGTATGCGCGGGAATTTCGAATTCGCCAATGATTTCACCAAGCTGACGGGTCATTTCCGCGTTCATGGCATTGATGCGAGACTGCTCATCCTTGGTGAGAATGTCACGCAGAACTGCCAATGCTGCTGCACTTACCAGCGGGTTGCCGTTGAAAGTACCGAGGTGCAAAACCGAACCATCAGTGATTTGGGACATTATGTCTGCACGTCCGCCAAAAGCACCCATTGGAACGCCACCCCCGATGGACTTGGCCAAACAAATCATGTCGGGTTGAACGCCGAAATGGCCTGTTGCCCCACCCCATCCTGCGGTAATGCCGGTCTTGACTTCATCGAAAATCAACATGGTGCCGTACTTGCGGGTAATTTCGCGAACGGCCTGCAAATAGCCAGGTTGCGGTAACACGATGCCAATGTTTTCCATCGCCGGTTCCACAATGAAACAGGCAACGTCGCCCTTAGCGAGAACCGCTTCGAGGGCAGCCGGGTCGTTATAGGAGACGACGGAAACTTCAGCTAGCAACGATGACGGAATGCCCTTGGTCATGGGCACGGAGTAGGGCGAGTGTGCCGGGCCGGCCATGTCGAGTGCCACTTTCATAGACACCATGACTTCGTCGTGGTGACCGTGGTAGCCGCCCTCTACCTTGACGATGCGATCTCGACCGGTGAAGGCTCGACAGGCCCGGATAGCGTCGTGGGTGGCTTCGGTGCCGGAGTTGGTGAATCGAACCAATTCCATGCCGAAACGTTCTTTCAGGGCTTCTGC
>JAYUVJ010000471.1:0-9823 GCA_043754155.1 Acidimicrobiia bacterium | reverse complement strand
GGGCAAACGGCTTTTGCAGAGCTGTGATATTCGCCGTTGAAGCAACCACGCTGCCGTTTGCGTTGATCACCTGTACCCAGCCCGGCAACGCTCCTGTCGACTCGAGGGTGGGCTGAAAATCACCCGTTTCTACCAACGCTGCCACGCCGCTGGCTCGGGTTAGTGCCTGGTCACTGATTGAGGAATACAACGCATCGCGAAGCTGTGATCGTAAAATAAGTGCACCTACTATAAGCGTTAGGCTAAGGGCCACAGTGGCGGCGAGAACCGTTGAGGCTCGGATGCCCGAAGTCCACCTGCGCAGTCTCATGGCTGCAAACCTAGACGGGTTGATCGCAGAGGCAACAGTTTCCGTGAGGGCCGATTGCTAGGGCGCGGTCGCATCGGTTGGGCTGATGCTGGCTAACTCGTAACCCACACCCCATACGGTACGAAGGTTGTGCCTGCCAAAAGCGGCGTCGATTTTCTTCCGCAGCCCGGACACAAATACTTCGACAATGTTGGCGTCACCGTCGTAGGCAAAATCCCAGGCATGGGCGAGAATTTCGGCTTTGGTGGTCACCTGCCCGGCCCTGCGCATGAGCAGTTCCAAAATCACGAACTCTTTCGGCGTTAGGGCAATTGAGGTGTCACCTCGGCTGCAGAGCCGTCGGGCGGGATCGAGGATGAGATCATCCACCGTAAGTGACGTTGGTCTTTCTTGGGTTCCTCGCCGGGTGAGTGAGCGAAGCCGGGCCGTGAGTACCACCATCGAAAATGGTTTCGTGAGGTAGTCATCGGCTCCCGTGTCGAGTGCCTCGGCAATATCGTGTTCCCCTTCTTTGGCGGTCAGCATCAAGATAGGAGTCCAAATATCGGCTTTTCGCAGCTCAGCGCAAACGGAAAACCCGTTTCGTTTGGGAAGCATGATGTCCAGCACGATGGCATCGAACGATTCATTCGATGCTCGCCAAAGACCAACCTCCCCGTCACTGGCTATTTCCACGATGTGTCCCTCGGCGGACAACCCCTTGCGAAGAGACGCGGCCAGGCGAACTTCATCTTCCACTACCAAAACCTTCATGAATACATCATGCTCACCGAGACCTGAGGATTTTCTGAAATTCTTCAAGAGCAAGCGTTAGGTGGGAGCGCTACTTCGCCCTTCATAGGTTCTCTGTCTTCTCGAGCGGACGGAACCTTATTGTTCTCGAGCTACGAGTAACCGAAACGGTGTGTCGCTCAATCGTTTGAGACCCGGGGCGATGAGCTTTCGAGCCACGGAGCTTAGGGCTATAGCAATCGTAGCGCCGAGGAGTAGACCGGCCAGTACATCGCCCGGGTAGTGCGCCCCGGCATAAACCCTGGCAAAGGCCATAAGGATGGCAGCGAGGAGCGCGGCTATGCCGAGTTTCCGGTTGGCGAGAAGGAGGCCCGCAGCTACCGCTCCAGCCGCCGTTGCGTGATCACTGGGAAACGAGAAATCCTTTGTTCGGTCGAGAAGTATGTGCACATTGCTTAATGTGTCGTAGGGTCTCGCCCTCCCAACAGCGCTACCAATGGGTTGATTGATGGCGATGGCTAGAAGGGCGGAAACGCCGGCCCAAACCGCCCCTGATACATTTCGTATTGGCGCATCAGAAGCTCGGGCCTGCCACCAGGCCACGAGGAGGAGGACCGCAAAAAGCCCGATTCCATACTTGGCATAGAGACGCATCGGGCCGTGTAACCATGCTGTTCGATCGGCAAATCGATTGACTTTTCCGAACAGGTTTCGATCCATACTTCTGATTCTTCCGCATCTGCTCTGCTGGCGCTGGTATTGCGGCGAGGAGGTGGCCCTCATTCTGGGGTCACCCTTTGGAACGGTCGAGATCCTGCTCGGGTTTTTAGGCGACAGCGAAAATCTGTGCTGTTTTCTCGGCAGCTAAGCGACGCTTGGCGAACACGATGAAGCCAAAAAGGATGAAGAGAAGAAGTGCCGATGTGGCCCTTCGTTCCAAAATTCAGCCCGCCCTTGGCCCTAGTCTTAGCTCAGAGCAATCGAGATGAGCCGAAAGGCGCGGCGATCAAGCGCGCCGCGATGCGTTCCGCCTGTCGTAGCCAGACGCCGAAGCCCTGGATCGACGCAAGGTGTCTAGCTCTCGTCGAGAATTCAAGTTAGCGATTCCGCGAACTTCGTGCCCCTTTCGCTTGGCTCTAAACGTGCGGTCCCGTTGTGCGAGTTCATAATTTCAGAAACAATGGCCAAGCCAAGTCGGCTGCGGTCCTAGTCGACGGTTCTATTCACACCGTTGGCCGGGGTAACGACTACTGATTTTGCAGAATCGGCTAGATACCTCGATTGCCCGATGGCACTTCTCGTAGTAAACCGTGGTGATGAATCCTGATGCGGTAGTAACCCTTCGCGAACACTGGGCGGCCGGGACAACCACTGTTGGCTCGTGGCTCACCATGCCCTCAATCGTGAGTGCCGAAGTTGTGGGAAGTACGGGGTTTCACTATGCGTGCATAGATTTACAGCATGGCGCGATTGATTATCAGATGGCGGTGTCGATGATCCAAGCCATTGTGCTGGGGGGAGGGCACCCAATTGCGCGCGTTCCCTGGAACGAGCCCGGGATAATCGGCAAAGTTCTTGATGCCGGAATAGAAGGTGTCGTCGTACCCATGGTCAACACAGCCGCCGAAGCCAAATCAGTTGTCTGTGCCGCACGATACGCGCCGCTCGGTGCACGGTCCTACGGCCCGGTACTCACGGCCCTGCGTCGGCCCAACTACTTTGCTTGGGCCGCCGATGGCATCGCAGTGATTCCCATGATCGAAACCGTTGAAGCACTGCGCAATCTCGACGATATCTTGCAAGTTCCCGGAATAGACGCGGTGTACGTCGGCCCTGCTGATCTCTCCATCTCTTTAGGCTTGCAACCTGCCAACAACGATGGTGAAGCGCGGTTCGACGGGGCTCTGGCAGCAATCGTCAAGGCATGCAAGAAACATGGCATCGTGCCGGGGATCCACACCACTACCCAGTTTGTAGCCAAACGGTTACAACAAGGCTTCCGTATGGTCACCGTCAGCAACGACATGGTTGCCCTGCGCACCCAACTCGCCTCCGACCTGGCCATGGCGAAGGGCGCAGTACCCGCGTCAGCATCGGATGCAATGTACTGACCAATATATCGAGAGTTCGTGTGTCGGCAGCTGTAGCTTGTTTCCGCTTATTGGGACGCGTTTTCTGGGAGCGTGCGGGCTGTGACACGTTGTTTGCTCACAGGCAACCATCGGCTCAGAGTCAGTTGTGGTTCAACAGTTGCTTTATTGTTCTTCGATCATCGCCGCCAGAACCGTAGTGTTCGTGGCGGGGCTGATGGCGATGAAGCAACCAGTTGCGGGGTTCACCCGATAACTGTCGGTGACCAACGGCTGTGCAGTGGTGAACCGCACTCGGCCGATCTCATTGAGGAGCAACGCATCCGGAGACCCGACGTCTTCGCCGGTCACGATATCGAGACGCGAAACAATCTCAGCCACTATGGCTTGGGTGGTTTTCGAACCGTGCTTGATGAGTAACCGTGAGCCTGTGGCGATTGGTTCATCGCTCATTGCACATACGATTGCGGTTATCTCGTTGCCTACGTTCGGGCTCGTTAGGAATCGATCGGATGTTTCCCGGGCCGTAAGGGCAATAGTGTCGCCGCGGCTTACGTCTCGCTCGTCGGAGAGTTGAATCCGCGTAGCTGCTCCGCTTCCACAAACGGCAGCAATGGTCGTTGCGGCTCCGTTGGGAAGTATCGCTACGGCATCGCCCACACCAAATGGCTGTCCCGATGCAGGTCCGCAATACCATCGACGCCCAAGGAGGTCTCCAACTGCCTCGGTATCACCCGATGTCGAGGGCCGAACTATCCACTGCACGCTCAGCCTTCCTCCGACCGTAACCGAGGCAGAGACAAGCGAAACAGTTTCGAGATGATCAAGCAGCGTCGGCCCTGCATACCAAGGCGTTTGTGAGCTAGGGTCAACAACGTTGTCACCACTAAGTGCACTTAGTGGAATGGTTACCCACTCGCTGAGACCAAGCCGAGTGGCAAGGTCCTTCACGCCAACTTCGATTTCGTGAAATCGATCCGAGGACCAATCAACCAAGTCCATCTTGTTGACGGCAAATACCAAATGCTTGATACCAAGCATTGCGGCAATTGAGGCATGACGGTACGACTGCTCCTTCAAACCGTGTCGGGCATCAATCAAAATGATGGCCAAATCGCTGGTGGACGCACCAGTCACCATATTGCGGGTGTACTGAACATGGCCTGGAGTGTCGGCAATAACGAATGATCGCTTTGCGGTGGAAAAATATCGATGGGCAACGTCGATGGTGATGCCCTGCTCGCGTTCAGCACGCAGGCCGTCGGTGATGAGGGCCAGGTCCAAACCTTCTCCTCCTCGCCGTTTGGTGGAGATCTCGACGGCTTCGATGGTGTCGTCCTGCAGCGATTTTGTGTCGTGGAGCAAACGGCCAATCAGCGTGCTCTTACCGTCATCTACTGATCCGGCAGTGGCGAATCGCAAAAGTCCATGAGTATGGGGGCTGCGCGTGTCGTCTAGCTGGTTGATTCCCGCGTTGGTGGTCGCGTTATCCGTCTTGATGTGAGTCGTAGCGGCCACTAGAAGTAGCCCTCCTTCTTGCGATCTTCCATTGCTGCCTCGGAGAATTTGTCATCGGCTCGGGTTGCACCGCGCTCCGTTAGGCGTGACCCGTAGAGTTCGGTAAGAACTTCCTGAGCGCTGGTGGCGCTGGAGGAAATGGCGCCAGTGCATGTCATATCGCCCACGGTTCTGTAGCGGACCTGCTGGGTACTTACGGTTTCGTTTGGTCGGGGCGGGGTCCAGGGGCCAACGGCGTAAAGCATGTTGTCGCGGCCAAACACTTCCCGAGTGTGCGCGTAATACATTGCCGGGAGTTCTATGTTTTCGCTTGCGATGTAGCGCCAGATATCCAGCTCGGTCCAATCCGAAAGCGGGAAGGCGCGAAGATGCTCACCAGATCGTATGCGCGCATTGAAAAGGTTCCAAAGTTCAGGGCGTTGGTTTCGAGGATCCCACTGGCCAAAGGAGTCCCGGAACGACAACACCCGCTCCTTGGCTCGGGCTTTATCTTCGTCACGCCGTGCTCCACCAAAAGCGGCATCGAACTTGTTGGTGGCAATTGCTTCAAGCAGCGCCACGGATTGCAAGCGATTCCGAGAAGTAAACTCCCCTGGATCAGCAATGAGCCCTTTTTGGATGGCCTCTTCGACGGATCCGATCACCAGCCGCATTCCGTGACTGGCCAAGAAACGGTCACGAAATTCCAATACCTCAGGAAATTCGTGGCCGGTAGTGATTTGTAACGCGGGAAACGGGATGGTTCCGGGCGCGAACGCTTTCGCCGCGAGGTGCACCATCACCACTGAGTCTTTGCCGCCAGAAAACAACAGCGCCGGGTTCTCGCACTCTGCAGCAACTTCGCGCATCACAAAAATTGCGTGCTCTTCGAGCGCTGAAAGCTGCGTCTCGGTATTCGAGTTACTCGATGTTGACGTGAGAACAGCACTCATAGGTGCAACCCACATTCAGTCTTGCCCTTACCGGCCCAACGCCCAGCACGGATGTCTTCACCAAGTTCTACCTTGCGGGTGCAAGGCTGGCAGCCGATGGAGGGATAGCCATTGTCAAGCAGGGGATGGCGAGGGACCTCATGCAGCTGCAGATAGGTTTCCAGGTCATCATCTGTCCACGTAGCAATAGGGTTGATTTTGACCATGCCACGACGATCAATTTCCACAATTGGTGTGCTTGCTCGCACTTCGGAATCGGCCCGACGCACTCCGGTAATCCAAGCGGTGTTGCCAGCAAGTGCTGCTTCCATGGGCTCAACTTTGCGGGCATTGCAACACGCATTGGGATCGGTTTGCCAAAGCGTTCCAGGGGCCAAACCAGAAGTTGCCGTGGAGAAGTTCACCCTGGTTTCGTAGCGGGCATGCACTGCGTTCACCTGATCGTGGGTCTCGGCAAAGTGATGTCCGGTTTCGAGAAACACCACGTTTGCTCCCGGGGCTCGACGCGAAAGGAGGTCAACTAACGCCGTGTCTGAGGTCATGGCGCAAAGCGTGACGAGTTGGTCACCGAAGGTTTCATGGGCCCAAGCGACAACATCTTCTGCGGAAGCGTTTTCAAAGCGAGCATTTAGGTGGGCCAGGTCGATGTCAGAAGCGGTAGTCATGGTGAACCTCGTTAGAACAGATGATAAGTGTGCGTGTGAACGTGGTAATAAGCAACGGAGGCTTGACTATCCAGCCACGAGCTTGACGCCGGTGGCGAGAAGCATTGTTATGAGCACGGGGCGAACAACCTGTGTCGCTCTACCAGAAGACAGCCGAGCGCCTATCAGTGCACCAGGAATCCCGCCGATGAGCAGAGCAGCGGTGAGGCCGAGACGAAAACTGCCGGTGAGCACATGGCCAAAGGCTGCAGCGGCCACCAGCGGAATGGCCTGCACGATATCGGTGCCAACCAGGGCTTTGGGGGAAAGCTTTGGGTAAAGCAGCGTGAGTAGCACCACCATCAACGATCCGGAACCCACCGAAGTGAGTCCAACGAGAAAGCCCCCGAGTATTCCCAGACCAACTGTGTAAAGCGGACGCGCATTCCCCCCGGGCAATCCAACGACAGCAGTTTCAGGAGCATCGGAGGCATCCGTCGACAGAAGGGTCTCAGAGGTCTGCGAATCGTTGCCGAATGTTGAACGAAGCGTTCGTTTGTGGCGCAGAGCCTGGGTGGCTCGGAAGAACATGGCGCTGGCGGCAAGCAGAAGCGTTGCGCCGATGGCTTGGCGGAGTGCTCCCTCGCCATGGCTGGTGAGGCGGCTGGAAAGTAGTGAGCCAAGGAGGGCGGCAGGAACTGAGCCAACGGCTAGCCAGCGGACAAGATCCCAGCGAACAGTTTTGGCCGAGGAGTGAACGGCGCCAGCAAAGGGCTTGATGACCAGCGATGCGAGGAGATCAGACCCCACGGCCGTGGAGGCAGGTACACCGAGAGCGAGCAGGACTGGCGTGAGCACGGCGCCGCCGCCCATTCCGGTCAGCCCAATGGCCAAGCCGCCCACTAATCCGGTGAGCAAAAAAGCAGGAGAAATCACGAAAGCTGACATTGTCGATCAATTTAGTCAACAATTACCTCGGACGCAATAGAAAGTTTGGAAATCCAGGGTGAAAGAAGGCTCGTGAAAAGGTGCTCGAGACCGCTTGCGAGGCCCCTCTCCGCTTGAATGACCTGCTTGGGCCAGCCAGAAGACTTCGAACTACACGTTGGCTTCGTGGCCAGTCGCAACGCCAGACCACTGGTTTTGCTCGGCCAACAAGTTGAGGTGCTTCGTACTCATTTCCTGGGGTCCGGCAGATTGCGGGGTCGCCCACATCACCTCAAATTCAATCCCATCAGGGTCTTGCGCGTAAAGCGACTTCGACGTTCCATGGTCGGATTCACCTACGAGTGATCCCGCCTCTTGAAGCAACACTCGGATAGCCGCCAGATCGTCGATTGTGTCCACTTGCCACGCCAAATGGTAAAGGCCCCGTCGACCGTTTTGTGGGCCTGGGGTTTCAGTGCCAATGGTGAAAAGCCCAAGATCATGATCGTTGGCTGAACCTTTGGCTCGTAAGAATGCCGCTCCCTTGAAGGCGTGCGCAACATCAAACCCTAGGGTGCTGGTATAAAACGCCACCGATCGGTCGACATCACCGACATAAAGAACTGCGTGGTTGAGCCGCTGAACACTAGCCATTGGAATCGAGGCCCTTTCGAGGTGTCTATTTCTACAACCCTAGGCCCAGCCGAAGCAGTAGGAATACGTCGTTGAGCACCGTCATCAGGGCGGTCCGACTTCGTCACCCATGGGACGGTCTCGTGACCAACCGGCCTAACGGGGCACTAACGGAGTGTGCCGACTTTTAGATCGCGGAAGGGAACGTCTTTGTCGACCATTGGCTCCCGGGGCAGGCCGAGGACGCGGTCACCAATGATGTTCCTCTGTATTTCATCCGTGCCGCCAGCGATGTGCGAGGCGAAGCTGGCCAACATATGATGGGCCCATACGTCGGCCTTCTCATCGGGATTGGCAGCACCACCAGCGATAAGCGAAGGGCCGATAAGGCGACCGGTCATGGTGCGAACCATCGTGGCGATCTTGGCCCCATGAAGCTTGCCCAAGGAACCGCCGGGCCCAGGAGTTTTACCCGCTTTTAGTGCTTCGCGGGTTTGCAGAGAAACCAGGCTCTTGGTGGTCTCCTCTGAATACAGCTTCATCAAATCTTGACGCAATGCAGCATCGCCGATTGTCCCTCTACGTTTTGCTTCCTCGATCAGGCGTTCGCTCATCGGTCGAGAAACACCGCTCGATGAACCAGTGCCGATTGCTACGCGCTCATACATAAGCATGGCGGTAGCCAACTTCCACCCTTCGTTAAGCGCACCTACCTGATTTGCTGCCGGAATGCGCACATCGGTGAAAAACACTTCATTGAAATGCTGACCGCCATCTATTTGGTGGATAGCGCGAATCTCGACTCCAGGCGCAGTCATGTCGAGGATAAACATCGAGATGCCCGCATGTTTTGGCTGCTCTGGATCGGTGCGGGCGATAACGATTCCGTATTCACACTTATGAGCAAACGTGGTCCAAACCTTTTGGCCGTTGAGCACCCATTCATCGCCGTCGCGTTCTGCCTTGGACTGAAGCGAAGCCACATCCGACCCAGCTCCCGGCTCAGAGAACATCTGACACCACAGGTCTTCAGCCGAGATCATTCGCGGCATGAACTTGGTCTTCTGTTCAGGGGTGCCGTATTCATTTATCATCGGCAGACACATGCCATGGGAAATCACCAGGGTGCCGGTCATTTCTGGGAAGTTGCCATATTCCTCTCGGTAGATACGCTCATGATCACGGGTTAGGCCAGCTCCCCCAAGCTCTTTGGGGTAGGTCAATCCAGCGAGACCAGCTTCAACGAGCTTGGTTTGATACACGCGGCTCGCAGCCACGGTGAGATGGTCACGGGGATCGGGCTCGCTCAGTTTGATTCCGGTTGCATTGACTTCAAGAAATGCCCGGCATTTGGCACGGAACGCTTCGGCTTCTTCAACTGGTAAACCTGTAGTTACTGAACTCATGAACCACTCCACTTGTACTTCGTCTGGTATTTCGGTCAACTGCACAACACATCGTCACGCGCGGCGCCGAAGCGAAACACCGAAGGATCGTACCGGGCGCCCAACCCGAAGACCAAGCCCGGATGGTCGGTATCGGGCTCGTTCAAGAGTGCCCGATCTCGCAATCTCGTTTCCGATATGGATGACGCATTGATCATTGCTGGCAATGCCGATAGAACAGTCAATCGCAGCTGTCCTGGCGGGCCTTGCCCCTCCATCCACGATTTCCGGCTCACGTGTCCTGGCTGATAAGCACGAGTTCTTACATCGAAAGGAAACCATGGCTGTCGCTCACGTGAATGGCATTGATGTGTATTACGAGGTTCACGGGCGAGGAGAGAGGGTGATGTTGATATCGGGTACCGGTGGGGATCTTCGTGCTGATCCGGCTCGATCGAAAAGCTTGTTGGCACAAAATTTCGAAGTGCTCATGTTCGACCAGCGCGGCCTTGGCCAATCAGGCAAACCGGATGTGCCGTACACCATGTCTGAATACGCCCGTGATGCCGTGGACCTCATGAGCGTGGTTGGCTGGGAACGGGCGCACGTTATGGGTATCAGCTTCGGTGGCATGGTCGCCCAACATGTCGCG
>JAYUVJ010000470.1:0-9198 GCA_043754155.1 Acidimicrobiia bacterium | reverse complement strand
TCATAGACAAAGTTGTCGATCGCTCCATTAGGACGCGTGTGGGTTTTGGTGTTCCCATTCCCATCGAAAATCCAAGCGTCCGTTGCAATCACCGTTCCGCCGCCGTTCGTTAGGTCGACTTTTTTCTTGCCACCCCAAATTTCGTATTGGTAGTTGGTGCGGCGAGGATTGACCAGGCCATCACCAACAATAACCTGATCCAACCACCCTGTTGAAGGGAGGTAGGAATACGAAGTTTTTGTGCCAGCGGCATCGGTTTCGGAAGCGATCTGTCCTGCGGCATTGAACTTCGTTGTCGATCGTTTCAATGAAGGGTCGATGTTCAACACCACATTGCCCAAGTCGTCGTAATCCATCTGCGTGGTGTAAGTCGGTGTCGTGGGATCTTGCCGAACAATTTCGCCGACGGAGCGTTGACGACCAAGTGCATCATAGGAATACACCTTGACCGCACCATCAGGCGCAGTGGTCTTTTTCAGTTGCGAGGCATCGTCGTACTCTTGCAACCAAACAGGAACTTGGGCGTTCACCGCTGCCCCGGTAGATTTAACACGCCGACCAAAAGAATCATAGGTGTACGTAGTTAAATAGTTGCGGCGATCAGTCGATGTTGCAACCGAGTCTCCGGGCGTATAGGTGAACTTCTCAATTGGTGTTACGGCCCCGACCGTCGGGTACGTTACCTGTTTTGTACGGCCCGATGTATCGAGCAGGACAACCGTCAGGAACCCTCGTTCGTCTTTCGTGTGCGTTACCCCACCGTAGGTATCGAATCCGGTGGACACTGTGGGTCGGCTCGATGTTTTGGTAACTCCTGAATAGACATCAACAGCAGGCGAAGTGGTGGTGATCACGCGGTCGGTGAGATCGAAGGTGTAATCAGTGGTGTAGTTCCGCCCGTTCATTTTGGCCTTCGCCCGGCCCCACCCGTCATAGGTCACAACTTGGGCTCCAAGACCGCTCACGGTAGACGTCCATGGGCGAGCCGCCGCGTCATACACCACTGTTGACAGGTACGACCCGGTGGTTGCCGCCTTTTGACGCCCTTCCTCATCGAGGCCGAATGTCGTTACACGGTTCAGTCCTCCAGGATCAACGGTTTGCTCGTACATGAAGCTTCGCGAATCGAACTTTCGCGCAACACTGCTTACTCCAGTAGCAGCGGTGGTGCCGGTACGTTCCAGGGTGACGTTTCCGGCAGGATCATATTCTCGGTACATAAGTTCTACATCTCGCGACGGCCCATCAATGGGTAGGAACCCGAGGCGCTTCACCGACTTTACGGAACCATCACCCCAATAGGAAGTTTTCGTTACCCGGCCTAAAGCATCTGTTTGGGTGTCGATCTGGCCCAGCGCGTTTGGCACATTTGTTTGCAGGAGGATCGAACGCGGCGCACCTCCAAGGCCATCCTGAAAATTCACAGCGGTCTTCTTTGTCGCAAAGTTTCGTTCGTCGTATTCGGTTCTTACTTGCAGACCCAATGGGTCAGTCGTCAAGGTGGGATTGCCAGCTTCATCGTATTGGTAGGCGAACGTTTTACCGTCCATGCCGACCATCGAGACCGGGCGATCGTTCAAATCAAACGTCGTTGTGACAGTGCGAGGCAAATCACCACCAAGCAAGTCACGAGTGATAACTACCAGCGGGTTGCCGTTTGCGTCGGGTTGCGTTTCAACTTGCAACTGATGATTGATGTTGGTGACTACGTTGAGCACCGGCGGGGAGGTAACCAGAATTACCCTTGATCGCACGTCGTATCGAAAGGTGGTAGTCGAGTTTGGCAAACCGCCAGTGCCGATACGCGTTTTGGAGGTTAGACGGCCGATTTCGTCGTACCCCATTTGCTCAGTCCCAGTCGCCGGGTCTGTTGCCTCAACTTGATCACCGTTTTGGGAATACTGGAAGGTCTTCTTGATGGTCGTGCGATCCGTAACAGCCTTCAACATTCCCCTCGGCTGTGAACCTCCGCCCGGAGCGATCTCAGTACCTAGGGTGTAGTCATACACGGTAGTTTTCGCGGCCGGATCCGTTACACCCGTGAGGTTGCACGCTCCATCATATGTGAACGCTGTTTTGTAGTTGGCATCGGTTTCCGAGGCAGAGCGCGGATCTCGATATGTTTCCGGGAAGCTGGTCGGTTGACCACTCACATCGTTGCGATACGTCCAATACTCGCTTTTAATGATCCCTCCCCCCGTGAAGGTCTTCTTCTTGACACTCCCGCGAACATCGTTCAGGAAGGCTGTGATGTTTCCAGCGGGATCCGTCGTCGAATCACGGAAACCGTTTGAGTCATAGTGGAATACAGTGCTCCGATTCCCCTGGTCGACGTTTTTGATTAGCTGGTATTTGTCGTTATATGTCGATGTCGAAGCCGCAATCGCCGGGCGAGGATCATCGGTTAGAACTTCGAGATTGGTTCCGTTAGGCGTATAAGTGTACGTAATAATGTTGCCCAAACCGTCCTTGCGAGTCTTCACGCGCGCACGGATTCCGTTCCCCTTCTCAAGCGATACAGCATCCAAGAACACGTCGCCGTTATGGCCCCTGGATACAGGCCAAAAGAACGAAACACGCACGAAAGCTACGTTCTCTGGAGTGTGGAACTGTCCTCGAATTCCAAGCCAACTCGTTGATGGTGTCGGCCAGAAACTCTCACCACCTGCGTCACGGGCGTACCCCGAACCGATCAGGGTCTGAAATTGGTCGTAAAGATAGAAATATGGGGTCACCGATCCAGTTGAGGTTCCCTTCACGAATCCGCTCACCGTATAGGTGGTGTTGGCAAGGGCGGGCACGATCGGCGATAGGGCCTCCGTCGACGTGCCTGCTCCACCGTAGGGAAGACTCCACACTCGCGACGCATCTGGTGCGCCTGCCTGAGCAATCGGACCGTTCGTTGCGGCCGCACCCATAGCTATCCACCCAGCAGGCAGCGATGGGTCCTCGAACGATCCGGGGCTCAGGAGATTTGTTGCGGCAGTCGTGAAACCAGAGGTGTCGTACAGCACCTCAACATCGGTGTTGCCTTTTGGTTTGCGGATCTTGTAAAGACGTTCATTCGCGTAGTCGTAAGCGACGCAGCCGGTGGTCGTAATCGACGAGGGCGGGCAAACCTGATTCAGGTATTCACCTGCATAGGAGTATTGCCATTGCAACACGGCGGGTGATCCCGGAACCGTCGCAACCGGCACCGTCGTAATCTTGTCAACGCGACCATTGACATAGTCCAACGTCAACGAACGTCCCGATTTCGTGTCAGTTATTTGGTTCACAGAAAAGCCTGTGTACGCATATGTAACTCTGTTCCCGTTGCGATCCTCAAAGCGAACCAAATACCCATTCGCATCAAAGAACAACGAGGTTCGGTCGGGTGTTGAGTACCGCCAGCCCGTTCCCGGTCCTGTTGGATCCTTCACAAGATCAGCATACGTACCACTTCCAGAGTTTCGGTAAGTACCATTTTGATCTTGCGAAAAGTACTCGCGGCGACCGTCGGCCAAGGTCACCATCACCGGATTATGGGCAGTTGGATTCCACGCAGCCTGACCAACAATCGTTGCGTCGGGGACCACCAAGCTCAGTTTGATGTCGAGATTCGATGACCAACCTCTCCCGAACAGTCCGACCCGACGCGAGTTTGCGTTGTAAGTCCGATTGATCGAAAGGCCAGTGCCAACACTCGCGACTTGCGCATCTTGAGCGGTTGAGATGAACGTGCCGAGATACTCATTGACTGCACCGTCACCCGTTCCGTCCAGTTCGATGTTCGGTGCCCAACCCATCGCCAACTGCGCGTCGGTGTTAATCGCAACCGTGTTCGGGATCAGACTCCTCGACCAACCTCCGGTGAGACCTATCGTGTTGGTTGAATCACTTGTATTTCTGGCCCAAGCACGCCATTTGTAGGTTTGCCCCCAGTTCAAATCATCCGGAGGCTGCCAATACCGGGTTGTCACCCACGGCGACTTGAAACATTGCGGTGACGCAACCACTTCAGGAAAATCCGGCGAACAAATCTGGAACGCATACTCAACTCCAGTCCCCGTGCCGCCATCGCCTGCGTTTGCTTCAAGCATCGGACGAGTGGTTGTGCCCGCTCCATCTGCGGGTGCGATCGCTACAGGCGCCGTAACCGCCAACGCTGGATTCGCGCCTACCGCGAACGTCCATGGCGGTGCGTCAGTAGTGGTGTACTGCGCGTCACGGGCTTTTGCCGTCCACCGATACGTCGTGGAGTACGACAAGGTGGGCGTCCATTGCCCAACAACCCAATCCGGTGTTGTCCAACACGTCCCCCCTACCGAACAGATCGTGTATTGATACTGGACCGTATTCCCATCTAGATCCACCGAAAGAGCGCTCAGCGGTGTCCCTTTTCCAAACACGGGAGCTACAGCACCAGCGTTAGCCAGTACGCCAGGTGACAGCAACGTCGGGACCGGTGGTGGGGTATTGGGGAGAGGTACCGTTGTAAACCACTGCTGCAGTGTTGCCGCCGAACGAGGGGGAACGTTGCCAGTTGGGTGATCCTGCAACAACGCCCGCCACCAATATTTAGTCCCGGGTGCAAGGTTCACGTTCCAAACATTTGCATCGGTCGAAGTACTCGCTCGGAACCCAGACTCGGCAAGCCAGGACCCATCCGGTCCGTACAAAATGAAATCGTAATCAAACGGGTACTGACTAGTACCAGCAACAGTCAAAGGCACAGCTACGGTACCGGTCACCGACGAATAGACACCCGTGTTGCTTTGGTCTTTCGCAGGTGACACT
The DNA here is from genome assembly GCA_043754155.1 of Acidimicrobiia bacterium. Lineage (GTDB taxonomy): Bacteria > Actinomycetota > Acidimicrobiia > Acidimicrobiales > JANYDT01 > JANMZO01. Next base: position 4,419 of record JAYUVJ010000470.1, on the reverse strand, counting down.
GGAGTGATAGACGGGGCAGTCGGATCGTTCATTGTCGTAAACGTGCGCGCCGGCAGCGACACAGTATTTGTAACATCAGAAACTGAGACCGACCATTGCACTTGCTGCAAATACGGTAAAACAGGTACGACCCAGGAATTCGAAGTTTGCCACCCAGACGGCCAGTACCCGCCCGAGCAGCCAGCAGCGAACGAGGGAGCGCAGACCGCAAAGGAGTACTGAAGCTGCGCAGTTTCAGGGTCGGAGGCCTGCACACTTAGCGTTGGTTGGTTACTCGTGTTTGTCGCACCGTCTACGGGCGATGCCGAATTGATTGCGGGCGGATAGTTCGGCGGTGGAGGTGGAGGTGGAGCATGCGACGTGACTTCCAGACTCACATTGCTGATACTGCACATCTTTTGTGCGAAGGCAGCCCCAGCCATACGGAAACGGAAACCCTGCACCGATTCGGGCCCCACCGAACCGTTCATCCATGCTCTAACGGAGGGCGTCATATCCCACGCAAGTACCTGATAGTCGCCTTGTACTGCTTGGTAGTTATCGGTCGAAACGTTGGGCCCGGTATTTATGTTGGACCCATCCCATCCATCCCACAGACTTGTCGTGGGACCCGCATAAACCGCAACCCCACCGGGCGTCCAATAGGAATCTGGCCAACAAGAACCCATCTGCAACCGCAAGGAGGCTGAATCCAAGACGTCCGTTGAAACCGGGATCGTAACCTTTGTGTACACATACTTTAGCGGCGGGCCTGCTTGCCACCCATCGTCTACGAGTTGGTAACTGGGATACTGACCGTTCGCAAGGCTATTGCTCGCGACCACCAATGGTGGAGACGACCCAAAGTCCCAGACGTAAGTCGGGTCAACCCTTACCGGGTAGGCACGGTCGGGAGACGCCAGCCATGCCGCGTCGGCGGCTAGCTGCACGACCCAGCGTGAACCAGCCGCCCGCCTTAAGACGAAGTCGACCGGCGAATGCCGACCGTTGGCGTCGATCGCATCTCCGGGAGGGATTGACGCTACTGCGTCGCCGTTCTCTTTGACTATCCCGATTGGCTGCGTTCCAAGCGAGGCCGCTCGGCGTACGACCGGCCCCAAGTTCTGGGTGGCTTGCAGACCATCCCCCAGGAGGAGTTCAAAATTCCAAACGGGCTCAGATTTGGGCCGAGCCGACAGCACAATCTCCCCTTTGACACCCAACGCGTTAGGAGTCTCGACGAGATCAGAACCATCAGCGAACAGCTTCGGCCATCGAATCGACGATCCAGACACCACACCTTTCACACCAGCCCGCGCTCCAAGCGGTCGGAAACCAATTTCTGCCCCGGAGCTACTTGTCGCCTGGATCAATCCATCGGGATCATCAGAATTTGCGAAAACAATTTCGCCTCGTGCATTCGACGCTTCGAATCCCGCAGGCGTTGAGGTCACGGGCAATGTTTTCTTTGATAGAGCGTCGCCAGTTAAGTCGTAGGTCACTGTTTTCGAACCAGGAAAAGTAGTCTTGGGGCCCGAGGGAAGCGGAGGGGTTGGATCAACACCGAAGGCACGGCTATTCCCAAAAGGCGAATCCTTGGGCCGCACGTTTATGACCGGAGGGGACTTGGGAACCGGCCGAACAATTCGAGCCGTGGCTTCACCCTCTAAAACCACCGGATCACCGGCAGCCGCACGAGCGGCCCGGCGTTCTTCTCTGGTCAACTGTTTGGGCGCAACATTGGAAGCTTCCGGGATCTTGGCGGCTCCCTGGTCACCCACCGCTAAGGCTGGGAGGTGAACGAAATCATCGACAACTTCAAGATCGCCAAGCTGAGGCTTCAACTTCGGCGCCTTCGAAGCCTTTTCACTGGCGGCTGCTGCTGCCCTTGATGCCGGGTCGGTCTTCAAGAACCAATCTGTGGGCTTACCATCAGACTTCGGAGGTTCAACCGGGGAACCAAGCGCAGCAGGATTGCCAACAACGGGTACCGCGGAAGGGCCGCGCTCTGGAGCCTGGATATCCGGGGGCGAGGGATCCCGTTGCTCCATCAAACGGGTGTCCTGCGCACCCCCCGGAGTGCCAAAACCGACGCTAACCAGAGCCGTCACAATCAAAGCGACAACAACTGAAGATCCAACAAGACGACGAGCCCGCATCGAAAAGCCTCTGTTCGGAGAACATCACCCCAAACGGGCGATGAACATTGTTTATCAATTTTAGAAGCTGGAATGGGGGATAGTCATTAATCTCTACTAATCGTTGTGTCAGCCTCTATTTTTAAGGGATTACTGGTACCGCATTCCGCCCGAAGAAATGACAGGGTTCGGGTCGTGGATCGCTTGGATCAAATCGGTCATCCTTCAACCCGGTTTCTACGATATGCCAAACTGTTTCAGCGCTAGAGAGTAAGGCTCACCGATATGCCAGAAAGCCTTGAAGTGGAGTTCTCTTGAAGCTGATACTGGGGAATTCAATCCGAACCACCGGGAATTGTTTGCCCGCATCTGCGCGAAGAGCCGGGAGTGAGTAGCGAAACTTTGCCTTGGGGGGTTCGGCCCATGTTGGCCACGGCTGGACCGCTTCCGGAAGGTGATCAGTGGACTTATGAAGTGAAGTGGGATGGGTATCGGACGCTAGTCACGTTGCAACCTGGCGCTGAAGTTCCGGTGACGGTGATGACGAGGGCCGGAAACATCGTGACCGGCTCGTATCCCGAACTGCAATCAATGGCCGAGGCAATTGGGATCGATGTGGTGCTCGATGGCGAGATTGTTGCTTTCGACGAAGCAGGCTCTCCGAGCTTTCATCGCCTCCAGGGCCGGGGCGGAGTGATCGGACGAGATGCCATCATGCGCGCCCAAACCAATCCGATCGTGTTCGTGGTCTTCGATGTGATCCATCTTGGCGGCATGAACACCCGCGAGTTGCCACTCTCCCATCGCAGAACCGTGCTCGATGGGCTTGATTTGGAAGGTGCGTCGGCGTGGCGAAGATCTGCCGCCTATGAAGACGGCGCGTCTTTGCACGCTGCTACCAAGGCGGCAAATCTCGAAGGCATCGTGGCCAAGCGGCTGGATTCGCCCTATATAAGCGGAGCGCGATCCAAGAACTGGATCAAGGTGAAGCACTTGACTATCGATGAGTTCATTATCGGTGGCTGGGTTCCGGGGGAAGGTCGACGGAAACGATCCATTGGTGCGCTTCTTCTTGGCACCCCGGTTTCCGACGTACCCGGTGCACCACTGGCTTACACAGGTAAGGTGGGCACAGGGTTTACTGACGCTGAATTAGATCGTCTGTACGCTTTGCTTTCTCCCGACCGTACCGACGTATCAAGATTCAACGTAAACACCGAAGAGAAAACGGCGGTGTACGTCGATCCAAAGCACTGGTGCCGGGTGGAGTACGGGGAAATCTCACCAACGCAGATGCTACGTTTTCCCTCCTACAAAGGACTCGTTGTCGAACACGAAGAAGTGTGATCTCCCAAAGGAAACGCCAAAAAAAATCGATACCAGTCGATCAATCCCGACAAGTAAGGCTTCGACCGTTGCTCGCTCCCGCAGAACCGCGTAGGAACTTACGCTGCTGCATTTTTACGACAGACGAGGGTGAATTCATCTTCGAAGGCTTGGCAGGCGATGATCTCTAGATTCGGCTCATACGTACGTTGTATGTACACGAACAGTTCGATCATCTCCACGGAAGTCCAGGCATGAAAGTGAATACTGTAATCGGCGTCCATCAATTCACGGCCCGTCCGTTCAGGTTCGCCGGAGCCCATCACGATGCGGCCGTACTCGGTGTAGTGATCGACCCGGCTTGACGCTCCACCGTCGGTGTGATCGTGGATTACATGCTCAAGCGTGGTGGTGGGCCGGGGATTGTCGAAGGTGTAGCGCTTCTCGGGAATGGCGTAAAAGAGATGTCCCCCAGCACGCAACCGATCGAGATGCACCAGGATCGTGCCAATGGGATCTTGGCAGTGCTCCAAGAAGTGATTGGCAATAATGAAGTCAACACTGTTTGAAGCAATGCGGTTCAACAGTTCACCATCATCAATGACGGTTGGCTCCACCACTTCCACCGAGGAAAGCTCGCCGTATTCAGATCGCAAATCATTCGCGTACAAACGATCTACGTAGCGAACCGTGACATCTTCAGGAAGCGAAACCGGACGATGCAAGGCACCGATTTCAATACCGTCTCCCCGAAGAAAACGGTCAGCCAAATAGGTTCGGGGTTGATTGCGATACAGCAGATGCTGGTGGGCAAACACCTGCAACGCCTCCCGCTGGGCGACGATGATTTCCTTCTCTGCAGCCAACGATTGCGCAGCTTCGTCGAGCTGATCGCGGTGTTTTGTCATGCCAGCCAGGGCAATTTCGCTTTCGCGTAGTTGTTCCGCGACCAATCGCTTCTCGTGCAACTCGGCCT
>JAYUVJ010000469.1:0-2116 GCA_043754155.1 Acidimicrobiia bacterium | reverse complement strand
AGCAGCAACGGGCGACTCAGGCACAGCTCCACCGTTCTTTTCGGCGAGCTTTTTAGCTTTTGCGGCTTCAGACTTCCGCTTCAGTTCTTCCATGTCAGCCATGAGAATTCCTTGATCTTCGTGTGTGGAAAGGGTGGCGTTTCACAATCACAGAGGACCGGAAATGCCACCGTCCTTGCGGACACGCCAGAAGTGGATCGCCATGAAGATGACGATGATGAATGGGAACAACAACACGTGCAGCACGTACCAGCGCAGCAGAGTGTTTGTGCCTATCTCGACCCCGGAAAGGAGCACGAATTTGGCTTGAGAACCAAACACCGGTGTGTACCCAATCATGTTGGTACCTACGGTCACGGCCCAGAGTGCCAGCTGATCCCAAGGAAGCAGGTAGCCGGTGAAGGAAAGGAGAAGAGTGAGCGTGAGAAGGATTACGCCGATGATCCAGTTGAATTCGCGTGGAGCTTTGTAGGCGCCGTGGTAAAACACGCGGGCCATGTGCATGAACACCGAGAGCACCATGAGGTGGGCCCCCCATCGATGCATGTTCCGAACGAGTAAGCCAAAGGTCACGGCCGTATGGAGGGTTTGAATGTCGGCCCACGCCAGCGACTCGGTTGGACGGTAGAAAAACATCAAGAAGATGCCCGATATCGTCAGAATGATAAAGAGAAAGAAGGAAAGTCCACCAAGACAGAGGGTGTAGCTCACCTTCACGGCGTGGCGCTTCACCTTCACCGGATGCAAGTGATACAGCAACGAGTTCATAATCACGTAGCTGCGGTTACGTGGCGAATCGCTGTACCCCTTACGGAAGATCGAACCCGGACGGAATATGGAATTCCAAGCTTGGGAGCCTTGGGTTTTCTCTGCGATCTCGGCGAGCTTTTGCCCGGGGGTGGGCTTCATCGGTGTTGCCACGAGGGTCTCCTGCGTGAGTGGTGTGGAAAGTGTTACGAGTAAAGGTTTACAGGGGTGGAGCAGTTACAGAAAATACGTTTCCAAGGAATCTAGAAACGCATTCCGTAGGAATAGCCGTGTTTGTTGTCGCGCATGTGCTGATCGCCGTCACGTGGTGCAACGCCGGCCTTGCCCATGATGATGACTCCGGTTGGACATCGATCGACACAGAGCCCGCAACGGGTGCAAACGTCTTCATCAACAATGAAGACCACATGATCATCGGGGTCTGTTCCGGGAGCAATAACGTCGATGGAATCAGCCACTGTGCCAGCCGAAAGCATATGGATGCATTTCCAAGGGCAAATGTCGACACATCCTTCGCACATGATGCATTCCGACTGGTCAATGTGGAGAAACTGCTTTGGTTTGACACTCTTGTTGAGATCGTCGACGGAGATTTCAGCGAGCGTATAGCCACCGGGAAACGATGGCATTGGTGGTGAAGCTTCTGTTTTTGCCATCCGGCTACGCCTTTTTCACCAGGGGGCGACCAAACGATGACGAAGGCTCGATCTTGGCCAGCTCAGCGGCCCTCTTGTTGCGGTTCTGCCACATAACCCAGAGCTTCATGTGGGCGCCAAGGAAAACGATGTAGAGGTTGGCGGCGATGAAGTCACGAATTTGCTGCTTGTTGATCAGCACGCGTCCACGGCCAAAGAACGTGATGCCCTGAGGGAAAAATACGTTGGCATCATGGTTGTAATAGTGATTGTTCAGGCGCTTAGGCAGAATGTCTTGCAGTTTGCCTGCGGGAATGCCAATGCCATCGGAGCGCCAGTTGAGGTACTTACCGTCGGCCCATTTGATGAACACGTCGGGGATGATTCCGTAAGCCAGGACCATGATGGCGAAGAGAACGATCGAACCAACCATGGCTTCGCCCCAGGTGACAGGCGTGCCAACGGGACGGCGTTTGCCGTAAGCCATAACCAACCCAATGCTGGCGATCAGCGCAAGAAACGATCCGTAAAAGGCAACCACGTTCTATCCAGTCTTCGGTGAGAGATTGTGAAACGAATCACATTCTAAACCGACGCACCCCTCGGGCTGATTCGGCTCTGTAATTTCTATCACCGCCACCGGTGTCTGGGGCTAATTGGCAGATGGGTAATCAGCGGTGACCTTCGTCATCGCTGCTTACGAACAAGTAACC
>JAYUVJ010000468.1:0-6419 GCA_043754155.1 Acidimicrobiia bacterium | reverse complement strand
AGCATAGGATTTGGTTCGGGGCCGGAACGGTACGCTGATCGGGATGCGTGTTCTAATAATCGGGGCGGGGTATGTGGGCCTCGTGACAGGCGCGTGTCTCGCGGATGCAGGTTTAAGGGTCGAGTGTGTTGACGTTGACAAGGCTAAAATTGCCCGTCTGCGCAACTGTGAACTACCAATCTTTGAGCCTGGTCTTGCTGACGTCGTAATTCGGGCGACCAACCGCGGAAGACTTATTTTTTCCTCGAGCATCGCAGAAGCTTTGCCGACCGCTGACGTGGTTTTCATTTGCGTTGGCACGCCATCGCAAAACGACGGAACTGTCGACCTGGGTGCGGTGCTTGGAGTTGCACATGAGATTGGTCGACATCTGGACCATCGTTTAGTGATCGTGGCAAAAAGCACGGTTCCCGTCGGTACCTCCCAGAAAATACGTAACGCCATCGCGAGTGAACTCACGGCGCGGGGTGAATCGATTGATTTCGAGGTTGCGTCGAATCCGGAATTTCTTAAAGAAGGCACTGCTGTTTCCGACTTCCAAAAGCCAGATCGAATTGTGGTTGGAGTCGATACGATTCGGGCCAAGGAGGTGTTGGATCAGGTGTACCGCTCCTTCGTTTTGAACGGGCATCCGATTCATTTTATGGATATAGCGTCTTCGGAGCTCACGAAATACGCAGCGAACGCGATGCTTGCGATGCGAATCAGTTTCATGAACCTGATGGCACAAGTGTGTGAGTCAGTTGGAGCTGATGTGTCGCAAGTACGTGCTGGTATCGCCACAGATCCAAGGATCGGTTCGAAGTTTCTTTACGCCGGGATTGGCTACGGGGGTAGCTGTTTTTCAAAGGATGTGCGCGCGATTGTAGAAACTGGCATAGAACTGGGGATTGACATGTCGATGTTAAGTGCGGTTGAACACATCAATGAGCGCCAGAAAGTCTCCCTTGTCGACCGAGCCGAAGCCGAACTTGGAACGCTCAAAGGCCGTCGCATTGCGTTGTGGGGTTTGGCCTTCAAACCAAATACTGACGATGTGCGGTGCGCCCCGGCTGTAGCAATCATACGTGCGCTTATTGAACGGGGTGCTGAGGTAGTTGCCTATGATCCGATCGCCCAAGATTCCGCTCGACGTGAATTGGGTGACATATGCACGTATTCTGCCGATCCCTATGAAGCGCTCGATGGTGCTGACGCGTTGATCCTTGCAACTGAATGGAACGAGTTTCGCAATGTCGACGGGGCGCAAATGGCGAGTCGGATGCGCGGGCAATTCGTGTTTGATGGCCGCAACGTACTCGGCGCGGAACAACTTGAGCCCTATGGTCTCAAATACCGGTCGGTAGGGCGCAAATCGTGAACACGCTTGTCGCCGGTGGGGCGGGTTTCCTCGGATCGCATCTTTGCAAAGCCTTTCTTGAACGCGGGGACACCGTGATTTGCGTCGACAATCTCGCCACGGGTTCTCCTGGCAATGTCGAAACTTTGGCTGTTGACTCTCGATTTCACCTTGTGATTCACAACATCGTTGAACCACTCGGAAAAAGCGAAGAATTGCAGATTTTGCTTCGATCCTTCCCGTTGCATCGGATCTGCAACTTTGCCTCACCAGCGAGCCCAAAGGCGTATCAACGGCTGGCGGTAGAAACACTCATGGTCGGCTCTGTAGGTTTGAAAAACTTGCTTGACCTTGCCGTTGAAACGGGCGCACGAATTTTGCAGGCTTCGACAAGTGAGGTCTACGGAGATCCCGAGGTGCACCCGCAGCCAGAGTCCTATTGGGGTCATGTGAACCCGAATGGGCCGCGAAGCATGTACGACGAATCAAAGCGTTTTGCTGAGGCTCTTTGCGCTGTTTACGTCGCGAAGTATGGGGTTGACTTGCGAACCGCTCGCATTTTCAATACGTATGGACCCAAGATGTCGCCGGATGATGGACGTGTTGTATCGACGTTTATCTGCCAAGCACTTCGAAGTGCTCCACTGACGATTTTTGGCGATGGAACCCAGACTAGGAGCTTCTGTTACGTCTCAGACCAGGTGCGTGGGCAATTAGCACTTCTTGAATCTGATTTAACTGGGCCAGTTAACTTAGGTAACCAGGATGAGTTCACAATGCTTGAGCTTGCCGAATTGGTGCTTGAACTAACTGGTTCATCATCCACCATCACTTCTTTGCCGTTGCCTGAGGATGATCCAAAGCAACGACGCCCCGATGGAACCCGAGCTTCGATGGAACTTGCGTGGACACCTGAGATCGGGTTGCGAGCGGGATTGAGCCGGACTATCGACTGGTACCGTTCCTCGGGTTTTCCTTTGGAGCCCTAGCAACTGCCGGCGGCGGCCGAGGGGACTATCGAACCAGTGATTGGGCATCAACGGCGGAGCCATTGGTGGCAAGTTCCGGTTCAACGCACCGCTTCGCGCCCGTTGGTGCTGAAACGACCGCTTTCCAGTCATTCTCGAAAGATGATTACCGTGGCTTTAGCGGAGAATTCCGTGCCTCGGACCGATAAAGCAGGAAATACCTGAAAGCCTCGCTCGTTCTTGGCGTAACTCACTGCTCGTTGATCTCGAGGGTGACCTGCACTTGCAATACCAAAGTTCTTTGGAACGAGCAGAATTAGCACGCCAACCTCGGCCACCTAGTACCGGCAAATAGGTCACGACGCAGATCTGAACTCCCCTGACCCGCAAGCTCACCGGAATGGGAATTGGGTGGGGTGTGAAACCGGTAGTTTGTCGGGGTGGCTTACCAGTCGTTGTATAGGCGTTTCCGTCCGCAACGGTTTTCCGATGTGCTTGGGCAGGATCACATTTCCAATACGTTGCGCAATGCCGTGGTCACCGACACGGTCAATCATGCGTACCTGTTCTCCGGCCCCCGTGGTTGCGGCAAAACCACGAGTGCGCGCATCCTGGCCAAGGCACTTAACTGCACCGATCTGCAAGGCGGCGAACCGTGCGAGAAGTGCGATTCCTGTAACCAGGTAGCAGCAGGGTCTTCGATGGACGTTATCGAGATGGATGCCGCCTCGAATAACGGTGTTGATGCCATGCGCGATTTGGTCTCTCGCGCTTCGCTCGGAACGTCAGGTCGTCGCAAGGTCTATATCGTCGACGAAGTTCATATGCTTTCAACCGCAGCTTCTAATGCGCTGCTGAAAACGTTGGAAGAGCCACCGGATCACGTGGTGTTTGTTCTCGCCACCACCGATCCGCAAAAAGTGTTGCCCACAATTCGCAGCCGAACCCAGCATTTTGAGTTCCGTCTCTTTTCCGTAAGCGCGCTTGTTGGTTTGTTGCGCGGTGTTGCTACTGAAGCTGGCCTTGAGGTAGACGACGTCACCATCGAAGCCGTCGCTCGCAAAGGCAATGGTTCTGCCCGTGATGCACTCTCGGCGCTTGATCAAGTTATTGCCGCCGGTGGTATTGAGGATTCGTTTGATACATCGGAGATCGCCGTTGCTCTCGGGAATCGTGATGCGGGCGAGTTGATGATCGCCGTTGATCGTGCCGTTTCTCGCGGACGTGATCCTCGCCAGTTGGCCCGTGATCTCACCGAGACGTTGCGCGAAGTGTTCCTGGTGCATATGGGCGTTCCCCGTTCTCTGGCCGACGATTCTTTGGTGCGGTTGCTGGCCCCTGCCGCAGTGACGCGTGCCTTGGAGCTGTTGGGTGAGGTGTTGGTAGTGATGCGCGATGCCATTGAGCCTCGGGTGTTGTTGGAGACCACCTTGGTGCGTTTGGCCCGCCCCGATTTGGATACCACCCCCGCTGCGGTGTTGGAACGTCTCGAGCGGATGGAGCGCATGTTGGCTAACGGTGTGCCTTCGGCAAGGGCGGCGGCTCCGGTTGTTTCGGCCACTCCGGCTCCCGCTCCGGCTCCTGCTCCAGCCCCGGTTATCCCCGCGGTTGCTGCCCCAACTGTTGCCGCCCCGGCCGCAGGAGTTTCTGGCCCAAGTACCACCGCAACTACTCCGGCTTTCTCTGTTGTTTCGGCCCCTCCGGTAGTTTCTGGTCCAAGTGCCGCTCCAGCGGTTTCGTCGAAGGTTCCTTTTTCAGCTCCCGTTTCTGAGGCTTCGGTCGTGACGGCTTCAACGTCGATTACGCAAGCCGTTGCTGGTGCAGACGGGCGCATTGCTACAGCGCCGGGAACTTCGCCTGTGGCAGAGCATTCGAGTGGATCCGCAGTACTCGGGTTGGTGCCGTCAGTAAATTCCCAAACTTTCCTGCCTTCGCACTCCGCCACCGTTACGGAGTTGCATCCGCATCCGGAACGTTCAAACGAACATCCAAGCATTGCGCCTTCACGTCCCACATTGGTTTCGGCTCACACGATCGAAGCTGCAGCCCCAATATCAACTATGGAGACCGCGCCAGAACCTGCCCGGGTTTTGCCACCGCTTTCGGGTGTGCCTGCGGGGAATGGATTGCCCTCCCTGAAGGCCAATGCTTCAGCTGCGAATTCCGCTCCGCCTCCACCGAAAAAGGGTGGTGCCGCCGATGCCGCTCGTGCCCGCTTGTCGAGTGCGCCTGAGCATCAGCGAGTCTCCGCAAGAACCGCGCCTCCTCGTGCCGATGCCACCCCACAGGTAAGTCCAATGCGCGCTGATAATCAGTATGCAGACCGATCGGTTGGATCCGCTGCACTTGCCGAAGGACCTACGGATTTGCGTAGCCGCGTGCTGAGTGAATTGGAACGCACCAATCGCAAGGCCCGCACAATGCTGATGGCTGGGCGGTTCATGCTCGAAGAAGGTGACGCGCTTACGTACGGTGTTCCGAACCCTATGCATCTCAATCGATGTGCCGAGTTTGCTAGCGATCTCAGCGCTGCGACCGTGGCCATGCTGGGTCGAGCGGTGACCGTAAAGTTGGTAGTTGACCCTGAGGGCGCAAACCCGATGAGTGAACCTGAGCAGAGCGATGATGAGACTTCCTCACCCTTAGCTCGCCGTGGTGCGCATCTTCGGTCGGTGCCTGTAGCGGTGGAAGACGCAGACGCTGCGGTTGTCGATGACACACCAACGCCGGAAGAAGATATCGATTTGGCTGATCTCACCGATGCCACCGATTCCAATGCACCAACACCAGCGGCAGCGTTTATGAAGGTCTTCCCGGGTGCAGAAATCGTTCCGCCGGCTCCGGGCCAATAGAAGAAGTACAGAGGATGACCATGAGTGACATGCCCGATATGAATGCCCTGTTGGCTCAAGCCATGGAGATGCAACAACACCTTGCTGCGGCCCAAGAAGAAGCGGCAAACACCGTTGTAACTGGAACGTCGGGAGGCGGATTGGTAGAGGTGTATATGACGGCAACCGGTGGGGTTCAGCGCATATTCCTTGATCCAAAGGTTGTTGACCCCACCGACGTTCCTATGCTTGAGGATCTCATCGTGGCCGCGTTTCGTGATGCTGCGGCGAAGGGTGCGGCGTTTGTTCAAGAAGCCATGGGCGGCGTGGACATGGGTGGCTTCGGCGGACTTCTTGATACCTAAGCGCACCTAGCGTTTTTCGTCTTCGTTCTTTAACAGAAACTACGTATACAGAGTTATGGCAAATCTTTACGCAGCACCGGTTCAGGAACTGATTGATGAGTTTGGCCGCCTACCTGGCATCGGTCCAAAATCGGCACAACGCATTGCCTATTACATTCTCAAGCGCCCAAAAGACGATGCCCTTCGCTTGGCTCGCGCTATTGCTGTGGCCAAAGAAAAAGTGGTGTTCTGCAGGAGGTGTTTCAACATCGCCGAGATCACCGTTGAGAATGCCGGTGAAGTGGAATGCGGCATATGTGTTGACCCTAAGCGCAACACCGGACTGGTTTGTGTGGTTGAAGAACCCCGCGACATCGTCTCGGTAGAACGCACTCAGGAATTCGCCGGTCGCTATCACGTGTTGCAGGGCGCTATTAATCACCTTGAAGGTATTGGCCCCGATCAACTTCGTATCAAAGAATTGCTGCAACGCCTCGGAACTGAAGACATCACCGAAGTGATCCTGTGCACCAACCCCAACCTCGATGGTGAAGCCACGGCCATGTACCTCGCACGGTTACTAAAACCCCTAGGCATCGTTGTGTCCCGAATTGCCAGCGGCCTTCCCGTTGGTGGCGATCTCGAATACGCTGACGAACTGACCCTCGGCCGTGCCCTCGAAGGCCGTCGCAACGTCCAATAGTTTTAGGCTTGCCTGTATGTTCGATCCCGAAGCGATTCCGCAGGAATTTGCTGACCTCCTCGCAAATCCCGAACTTTGGCGGTGGTCGAGACGGGTGAAGCTGCTGATCGATCGACCTTGATTCGGCGAAGATCGTTCGGCAAATACTTCCGTCAGTAAAGTAATCATGGTGAATCGCTCGCGTGCAAGGTTGCTGGTGGTCTTTATGGCCTTAGCCAGCGCGAGCGTTGTTAA
>JAYUVJ010000467.1:0-6620 GCA_043754155.1 Acidimicrobiia bacterium | reverse complement strand
AAGTATCACCTTGGGGCTGAGGGAACCTATGTGGGCATATCAGGTGTGCCAATTAGGCTTTCGCTTGCACCAAACCCCTCGCACCTCGAAACTGTCGCTCCAGTGGTTGAGGGAATTGTTCGCGCCAAGCTCGATGCCACCGGCGTGCACGGTGCAACCAATGTGCTCCCGCTCATCATGCATGGCGATTCGGCATTTGCGGGTCAAGGTGTTGTGCCAGAGACGTTGAACCTTTCCCAGCTGACCGGTTACAAAACTGGTGGCACCGTGCACCTCGTGATTAATAATCAGGTCGGCTTCACCACGAACCCCGATTCGGCTCGGTCTTCGGTGTATTGCACCGATGTGGCAAAGATGATTCAAGCGCCGATTTTTCATGTCAACGGTGATGACCCCGAAGCGTGTTACCGAGTGGGCAGGTTGGCCATGGAGTTCCGCAACGAGTTCAAAAAAGATGTGGTCATCGACATGGTTTGTTACCGTAAGCACGGTCACAACGAAGGCGACGAGCCCCGCTACACCCAACCGTTGATGTATGAGCGTATTGATGCGCGCCCGTCTGTCCGCGAGATTTATACCTCGAACTTGGTAGGCCGAAAGATCTTCACACAAGAAGATGCTGAAAAGGCCATCGCCGATTTCCAAGCGCGCATGCAAGTTTCCCTCGATGAAACCCGCGCCGAAAAGAACAAAGGCAATCTTGAACGCCCGATCGTTCCTCACGGCGAAGGTTTGCCCGAATCGTTTCTTGCTGTTCCAACCGGGGTTGCCCGGGAGACCCTTGATCACATCGCTGCGGCCACCCATTCATGGCCTACAGGCTTCACGCCACATCCGAAACTGGCCAAGCAGATGGACGCCCGTGCCGCCACATACTTGGCGTCGGGCGAGATTGACTGGGCCCTCGGCGAAGCCATGGCTTATGGGTCACTCGCCCTTGAAGGCCATCCGGTGCGCATCTCGGGGCAAGACTCCCGTCGCGGTACTTTCAGCCACCGCCAAGCCGTAATGATCGACGTCAACAACGGCGCCGAGTACTACCCGCTAGCGAATCTTTCACCGGATCAAGCCCGTTTTACCGTCTACGACTCGTCCCTCTCTGAATATGCGGTTCTGGGTTTTGAGTATGGGTACTCCCAAGAAATGCCGTCGGCGTTTGTGGCCTGGGAAGCACAATTTGGTGACTTTGGCAACGGTGCGCAGATCATGATCGATCAGTACCTGGTTTCGGGTGAAGCGAAATGGCAGCAGACAACCTCGCTCGCCATGTTGTTGCCACACGGTTATGAAGGCCAGGGACCGGAGCATTCGTCTGCGCGCTTAGAACGTTTCCTGCAGCTGTGTGCCGATGACAATATTCGAGTAGCCAACGTGACGACGGCCGCGCAAATCTTCCACCTGCTCCGCCGGCAAATGCATGCAGCTTCCGCAAAGCCTTTGGTGTTGATGTCGCCCAAATCTGGCCTTCGTGCCAAGCAGACTCGCAGTAACGTAAGCGAGCTTACGACTGGTTCTTTCCAGGAAGTGCTCAACGACGCCACCTATCAAGACAAGGCTTCAGCTAAGCGTGTGATTCTGTGTAGCGGCAAAGTTGCTTGGGATGCCTACGCAGCTCGTGATGCGCAACCTTCTGCCGTGGCCATTGTTCGGGTGGAGCAGTTGTATCCGTGGCCTGAGACTCGTATCCGCGAAGTGCTTGCTGGGTATGCCAACGCCACTGAGATCGTGTGGATGCAAGAGGAACCGGCAAACATGGGTGGCTGGTCCTTCGTGCAACCCCGCTTGGCCATGATCGCCGCCACTATGGGACGATCCCTCGCCGTGATCTCCCGCCCCGCCTCGGCCAGCCCAGCCGTTGGCAGCCACCACGCCCACGACGAAGAACTCGAAGCCCTAAAGCACGCCGTAACCGCGTTCTAAGTCGATTCACCATTAAACCTGTCCGAGTGAACGGATTTGCTGACCTAAAGCACGTCGTAACCGCGTTCTGAGTGGATTCCTTACTTTGCTCTCTTACGGAAGGAATCAAAAGTAAGGACTTGTGATCGACTTCTAAACCTCGATGTCGCCCGGTACAAGACCGTCTTTCCCAAACCCATCTTGCTGGGGCTCTAAACGTGCCGTTCAGTCGCCTAACTAACGTGGTGCTTTACGTGGCCTAGGTTGAGGGTTTCTGGCACATGGAGTTTGAGCATCTTGCCGCCAATGTCACTAGGGATGGTGTCGGGGGTGGCCAGGGAAACGGCAATCATTACGGCAAACGCCAAGGGGACGCTCCAGGCGGCGGGTTGCGAAGCCAGAGTGTATGGCCAGCCTCGGGTCACAATTCCCGTAATCGTGGCGATTACTCCGGCAACGGTGCTTCCCGCTCCAATGA
This sequence comes from Acidimicrobiia bacterium, assembly GCA_043754155.1. Taxonomy (GTDB): domain Bacteria; phylum Actinomycetota; class Acidimicrobiia; order Acidimicrobiales; family JANYDT01; genus JANMZO01. The sequence goes on along the minus strand of JAYUVJ010000467.1, from coordinate 4,243 downwards.
TAAGTCCACTTACTGCTCCGGTAACACTCAGTTTTCGCCACCAAATACCGAGGACCAAGAGCGGGCAAAACGACGATGCAGCGATAGCGAATACCCACGAAACAAGTTGGTTAATTTCGAAGGAGCGAACCTGCAGCCCGGCCGCAATCGATATGGCTCCGGCGATGAACGCGCCTTTGCGAAAGTCGCGGGTGGTGCCGCTGAGAATGTCCTGCGAAATGGCCCCGGCGACGGAGATTACGAGGCCCGAAGCGGTGGACAAAAAAGCGGCAAATGCCCCGCAGGCCACCAAACCCGAAAGAAGCTCGGCGCCCAGGCCGCTAAAGACTCGTCGGGGAAGAATGAGCACGACTGAGTCGGTGGAACTCGTAGTCAAAAGGTCAGGCGCAAAGGCTCGGCCGAGTACACCGAAAATCAACGGGAACAGGTAGAATGAACTAATAAGTGCAATTACGAAGAGCGTGGTACGCCTCGAAGCGCGGCCATTGGCGTTGGTGTAGAAACGGACCAAAATATGCGGTAAGCCCATCGTTCCTAGAAATGAGGCGATGACCAATGCGTAGGTGGCGTATAGAGGATGCCTGCGAAATTGGCCGATCGATTCGAGTGGTGTGGACCAAGCCTTCCAATAGTCCGCGGGTGCAGGTAACAACGTTCTGCGGTGGCCGAGAAAGTATGCGCCCAGAATAATGGCCGGTATCGCAATTGCGACAAACTTGAGCCAATACTGGAAGGCCTGCACAAACGTAATCCCGCGCATGCCGCCCATTGCTACATTCACGCTAACTACGACCCCAACAACAACAACACCTACCCAGTAGGGAGTGCCGGTCAGTGTCGACAGCGTCAGCCCTGCGCCTTTCATTTGCGGCAACAGATAGAACGAGCTGATGCAGAGCACGAGGCCCGTGGAGATGCGACGAGCTAACAGTGAATCAAGCCGACCCTCCGCGAAATCAGGAATCGTGTAGGCGCCAAAACGGCGTAGGGGCGCGGCAACAAACAGCAACAGCACTACGTAACCAGCGGTATAACCCAGGGGATACCAGAGCATGTCTACGCCGTACTTCATGATTAACCCGGCGATGCCCAGAAACGATGCGGCCGAGAGATACTCTCCGCAGATGGCCGACGCATTCGTCATGGTGCCAACGGAGCGCGAGGCCACGAAGAAATCGCTGGTGGTTCTGGCGATTCGCATACCCAGTGCGCCTACGCCGATGGTGGCAAGAATGGCGACGGCGACAGCAATAATCGGAATGGGCCGAGCCAAGTCGACCGCGGCAAACAGTTTGAAATTCATCAATCTTGCTCGGTTTCGTTCTTGCCAAGAAGGCCAATGAACTCATCATCGATACGATTGGCTGACCGGTTGTAGACCCAAGCCAAACCGATAAGCACTGGATACATACCAATCCCCAGAATGAACCATGGCAGGGAAATCCCCAAGATTTTTTGTTTGCTGATGCCGGGCTCAAAGAAGAACAGCAAGGGAAGACCCAAGAACAGCGTTACAAAAACGGTAAGTACTCGAAGGGAAAGGCCGAGCTGTGAGCGCATTAGGGATTGCAAATACAAATCACCAACCGGAGTACTTTCCGCCAGCTCTCGAACTCCGCCCTGGGGTGAAGAGGAACTTCGACGAGGGGCGGTGACGGTGACTCGTTTATTCTCCCGCGCTTCCCGCCGAGGACGTGGCTCATTCATGACAGGTCATCGCAGGTCACGTGCCGAAGCGCCTGGTCAAAAGCATGGTCAAAAAGCTGGTCAAAAAGCTGGTCAAAAAGCATGTCAAAAGCACAGTGAGAGACACGGTTACTAAAGAGGTCAAAGGCGCACCAGAGAGCGTCACTCGGCGGGCAGATCATCGAGAAGTCGCTGTTTGAGACTGCGTGCCAAGCGGCGCGAAACGGGCAGCGTGCGACCGCCTATGGCCACTAGGTATCCGCGTCCCGGCTCAACCCGCACCTCATCAACGTGGCGAAGATTCACCAGGTAGCCACGATGGATTCGCACGAAACCTACCGCTCCCCACCGTTGTTCTAGGGCCGAAATTGCTGATCGGTACAACACGCTCGAATCGGCTAAAAATAAGCGCACATAATCTCCGCTGGCTGCTACATACAACACGTCGCGCCGAGCGATCACCCGGATACGTCCACCAGACTCAACAGAGATCTTTTCGTTCTCAATCGCTGCAGGAAGACTAGGCGCAGGACTATCGGGATAAGCCGAGGCATGAGAAGCCGAAAGTGTTACGCCGGTGGTGGAATCGAGTTTTGGCAGAACCACATCGCTACGTGAATCCGCAATCGATCCATCCGGCTCTAGCTCTAGATTGCGGTCGCTTTCACGGTCGTTGCGCATGGCAACGGCGGCGCGAACTCGGCGCATTGCCTCATTGAGACGTTCTTTACGCACAGGCTTCAACAGGTAGTCCGCCGCGGCAATCTCGAAAGCGTCGACGGCATGAGCATCGTAGGCGGTCACAAAAACCACGATGGGAGAAAGCCGAAACTGTTGCAATACGCGAGCCAATTCGAGGCCGTCGAGACCGGGCATTCGTACGTCTAGAAATACCGCGTCGAAGTTGCCAATCCGCACGGCCCTCAATGCTTCGGTGGCATTGGCGACGGCAACCACTTCACCAATGCTGGGGTGGGCTCGAAGCTCAAACACCAAATCGGCCAGTGCCGGGGCTTCATCATCGACAGCGAGAACCCGAAGCTTTACTAGTTCGTCGCCCGGCATGCCAGCAACTGCGCCGACCAAAGAATCAGAGGTAAGGGAGCCGTAGGCGTCGGGGGCATCTTTGGACACGACCATCATGTTACGGAAACTCCAGGCCGGTATTTGGGTACTCGCACAATTACTTTCGTTCCGGCATCGAGCGCCGTTTCGATGACCAAGCCATGATCTTCACCATAAACAGAGCGCAGCCGTTCATCAACATTGCGCATGCCTACGTGCTCCCCGTCGGTAGAGCGATCGGCCAGTTGGCGACGGAGCGCTTCGGGGTCCATGCCAATTCCATCGTCTTCCACGGAGATAACGCAAAAGCCGCCCTGCTCTTGGGCTCGAATGGTGAGCCGCCCTGCCCCTGGTCGTCCTTCGATGCCATGGCGAACAGCATTCTCCACGAGAGGTTGGATGATGAGAAACGGAATGACTACCGGAAGCGCTTCAGGCTCAATTTGTAAGCGCACTTGTAATCGATCACCAAAACGGGCGCCTTCGAGGGTGAGATATCGTTCGATGGATTTGAGTTCTTCGGCCACGGTCGTAAATGGCCCGCTTGATCGCAGGGTATAGCGAGTGAAGTCGGCAAACTCCAAAATGAGGTCGCGGGCCCGTTCGGGATCGGTTCGTGTGAATGAGGCAATGGCCGTCAGTGCATTGTAAATAAAATGTGGAGAGATCTGAGCGCGTAGGGCACGAAGTTCGGCCTGAGCCAAGCGCACCCGGTTTGAATCAAACTCGGCCAACTCCACTTGGGTAGTGATCCAACGCGATACCTCTTCGGCCAAACGGACCAGCCCAGGGCCCGATTCAGGACCCGCGCAAATCAACACGGCGAGAACTTCCTTACCGCCAGAGATCGGCACGGCAAGTGCACTCTTCAGCGGGCAGTCGGCCTCGCCGCAATCAAGTTCATGTGCTTCGATAACGCGCGTTTGACCCGTGGCAAGAACCGCTGTGGCCAGCCTTGTTAATGCCGATGCGTGATGGTCACCGGGTCCTTCCCAGGCGAGCAAGCCGGTGTGGTCAACTACGGCCACGGACGGACAACCAAGGAGCTGTTGGAGGTAAGGAATGGTCTTATTTGCCGATGCTCCGCTAAGACCTGAGCGGAGAAGTGGTGAAGCCGAGTTTGTTGCGAGAAGGACGTCGAAGGCGGCGGATTGATCGGGGGTTGAAAAGGCTCGTCGCTTGCCAACAAAGCGAACAAGTAACCAAACGGGGATCCCTACGATGCACGCCACGACAGCGGTTAACAGCAGCGGTCGCATGGGTGCCTTTCAAGAATTGGTTGCAGGAATACGGTTGAAGGATTGGGTTGCCCAGGATATAGGCGTCACCCGAAGATGATGGCGTCTTGAATGATCGGAGCCCCTACCAGGGGGTAGGGGCTCCAAAGGTTGTGGACGTAACGTTGGAGGCGACGGATCCTCCAACGTTACGAATGTTGTTCGAAGCGCTGTAAGCGCCGACGAGACTTAGACGCCGGAACGCCTCGAAATCG
>JAYUVJ010000466.1:0-2646 GCA_043754155.1 Acidimicrobiia bacterium | reverse complement strand
TCGGCAGCATCAAGATCAGCAGGATCGTCGATGGTTACCAATTTGGGGTCAAGCTGGGTTTGACCCACAGGAGCGTAGTGGTACTCCCACCACCACTGGTGGCCAATCACCGTGACATTGATAGCGTCCTTCGGAACTTCGGCCTGCTTGAAAATTTCGCCCACACTGAACACGCCCACGACAGCCAGCAATACTGCGGGGATGGCACCCCAAAGAAGCTCGAGCTTGGTGTTGCCATGAACCTGAACGGGAACGTGCAAGTCGTCACGTCTACGGAACTTGACGATACACACGGCAATTACCGCATAGACGCCAAGGCCAACGATACCGGCGATGATGAACACTGGCTTGGCCAGGCTAAAAACCCGTCGTGTGCTTGGGCCATCGGGGGCGAACGTGTCTTGCGGCGCATCCTTGATGCACGAAGAAAGAAACAGCGTGGCGGTGGTTAGACCAGCGACAGCCAACAAACGAGAACTTCTACGAAAACCCACGGACCTAAGCCTCTCGCGTTGTGGTGCGGTACGCAAAAAATGAAAGAAACGAAATGCTACGAAATGTCATGCGACTACCTATCGCTAATGGCGCTTATGCGACGTTCTAGTTCTTTAGCAGAGATGGCACCCAAAACTCGGCTGCGAACTACTCCGGTGGCATCGATGAAAAAGGTCGATGGGTTGGCCATCACTCCAAAAGCTTCCGCGGCCGCACTGTCGGGATCCGATCCCACGGGAAAGCTCAGCTTCATCTTCTTCACGAAGGCACGACCATCAGTAGCTCGCTCAGAATTGATTCCAAGAAAGGTGACGGTGGACTCGTGAAGTGTGGAGGCGGCTTGGAGCATTGGGAGTTCGGTTCTGCAGGGAATGCAATCAGACAGGAAGAAGTTCACAACAACGGGTTTTCCGAGATACGACTCAAGCCGTAAACGTTGCGTTCCGTTGATGTTTGGTAGATCAATTGTTGGGGCCGAAACCGCAGCAAACGGCAGGGTCTGGTTGACAGGCTGAAGTAGCCAGGCCATTCCACCGAGCAAAACTAGGGTGCCGGCAGATGCGCCAAACAACCAACGTTTGCGGCCATTGAGCATCATGGTTCAGCCGTGGCGCCAGCCTTTTCGGTGGTGTCCTTAGCGCCGGCTTCGGCCTCGTTTTCAGCACCGTGCTTTTCACCGTGCTTTTCAAACTTGCGTGAGCCAGCTGACTGACCAACGGTGAACATCACGCCCAACGACACTGCAGCGACAACGGCCATGATCTTAATAAGGCCTTTTTTGTCCGACTTCGAGGCCATAAGGAAGCCGCCGCCAAAGACGGACAGGGCGGTAATAACCAGGACGCCAAGTGCACCGGTCTTGCTAACCGCCAACAGAGTTCGCGAGATGGCGAACGCCGATGCAACTATGAGAACCAGCAGGATCAGCGGCATTCCGAACGGCAACGAGAACCGATCAGAAATCCGCGAGGTGATCGAGGGGACATGATCAGGGTGTGAGCGCCACGAAGCAGAGAACCACATTCCTGCACCCACGGCCAGCACAATCAGGCCAGCGATAAGCGCAGGTGCACCCAGAGCGGCGCCAAGCCCCACAACGCCAACGCCAAGTGCTGCGGCAAACGGAGCGACCGAGGGAGCGTCAGCCGATGCCAGTACCGCTGGGGTGTCAACGAAACGCTCTGCGGTCCCCGTGGCAGTGAGGCTGGCAGCACCGATGGCTACGAGTCCGGCAGTAGCAACCAGCAACAGCACGGCGCCAGAATAATCGGCCGAGGTAAAGGAGTAGCCGACGGCCATGACGAAACAGAACAATCCTGCTCCGAAGAAAGTTTTTGATCCGAGGTTCAGCATTTGATGGTTCTTTCGTGCGAGCCGGTTACTTGAGCCAGTAGGCGGCGGCGTAGATGCCAAACCAGGAAGCGAGTGCCAGGTGTTGACCCCAGGCACTGGCCAAGGCGTACTGCGGTTGCTTTGCTGTTGCTTGTCCGCCGAGCACTCGGGCCAGACCGGTGAGCGAGCTAACCAGTCCACCAACGACCATGATGACGGCGGTAGCAAGCATGGCGTAGAAGAGCACCGGGTAGGCGCTGCTGTCGACCGCGAGTTTGGCGTCGGTGCCCAGGAACCAGATCAGGTTGAGCGCAGCGATGCCCATAAAGGCGGCGAACCCAAAACCGGTGGAGGCGTAGCGACGGTTGCTGAGGCGCATCGAGGTGACGGCCCAACCAGCGGCAATGGAGGCGAGCGACAGTGTAACGGCGATCATGACGGCGGCGTAGTTGTTGAACGGCATCGCAACCGGAACGAAATCGGCTGCGCCCGTAGCGTTACGAACACTCAAGTAGGCCGAAGTGACCGCAGTAGTAAACATCGCACCGGCAGCCAGTGCGCATACGGTGCCGACAAGCGCAGGCGTACCGCTGCGGGCTGTGGTGCCATTTTCGGCGCTAGCGCCACTTGGTAGTGCGGGCGTAGCCATTAGGCGGCAACCTCCGTGAGTTCACCGGATGAAATTGAGGCTTCTACTGCTTCGCCTTTACCGCCGACAATGCTGCCGAGCAGGTTAAGCAGCGTGATGGCTACTGCAGCGGCAAGCAACAGTCCGCCAGCAAAGGCAACGATGCTGGCCACGCCGGCCGAATCGCCGAC
>JAYUVJ010000465.1:0-6452 GCA_043754155.1 Acidimicrobiia bacterium | reverse complement strand
AACGATCGAATCAAGTTAAACCTCGGAACTGCTCGCGAGGTTGCGTGCTCGATCGAAGACCCCGTCAATCATGGTTTCGGTGAGTTTGCCGGTAAAAGTGTTCTGTTGGCTGGGATGAAACGAGCAAACAATTGTGATGGGTCGTGTGTAGCGGCGGGTTCTACCAGCCTCATACGACCCCGTAACGGGAGCTTCAATGCCAACTTCAACGCCGTGGCCGAATTTTGGCTTTCTGGGTGAAGCAAACTCTTGAAGCGCAAGATCGTAGGCAAACTTACCAAGTGCGACAACAACGGTGAGATTGGGGAGCAAGGCGAGCTCTCGTCGAAGAAATGGGCGGCATTGATCTCTTTCTTCGGGTAGGGGTTTGTTCTTCGGAGGCGCACAGCGAACGCCAGCAGTTATCCATGCGTTGATTAAGGTCAATCCATCGTTGCGGCCGGTGGAATGAGGTTGATTTGCGAACCCAGCTTTATGCATCGCTCGGTAGAGCCAGTCCCCGGAACGATCACCGGTAAAGATCCTCCCTGTTCGGTTTGCCCCGTGAGCGGCTGGCGCTAGCCCAAGCACGACTAGTTGGGCCGCAGGATCCCCAAACCCAGAAACCGGGCGACCCCAATACGTTTCATCGCGAAAGGAAGCTCGCTTATCAACAGCAATTTTTTCTCGCCATTCAACAAGTCTTGGACATGCTTGACATGTCTCAACCTCGTATTGGAGTTGCCGGAGAGAATCAGGTTCAGTTGAGGGTTGGTTTGGTTCGACCATTGCTCTGTTCAGCTCACGCAAGGGAGGATTACTGATACGGTGGCACCAGCCGAGCCAATGTTGTTCTGCGCGCTTACTGACCCGTTCGCCCTTTCAGCAACAGCCCTCACGATCGCTAGCCCAATCCCGGTTCCGCTGCTTTGCGTTCTTGTTCGCGCCGGATCGGCGACCGAGAATCGTTCAAATGCGACCGACAGGAAATCAGGTGGGAACCCGGGGCCGTCATCGCAAACCGTTAGCGCTACCCGGTCGGTCGAGGCTGTCACAGAAACGACAACCTTGGAACAGGCGAACCGGATGGCGTTTCGTACCAAATTTTCGACGATCTGGCTAAGGCTTGCCTCATCAATTCCAGCTGTGGCTTGTTCACCGTTGACGTTGAGCGACAGTCTGTGCGGAATCTCTGTAGCCATTCGCGCTGCAACTTCCTGCGTTACCCGAAGTGCATCGCAAAAGGATTGTGGTAGCAGAGAAGCAGATCCGGCTCTGGCAACTACTAAGAGGTGTTCAGCGAGTCGTGAAAGCCGTTCAACCTCAGTGAGGGCCCTTCGGAGCGTATCTTGAGTTTCGGCGGGGTCACCCGGATGTATCTGGGCTAGTTCGAGTTCGCCTCGCAAGATGGCGAGAGGTGTCCGAAGTTCGTGGCTTGCATCGTCGACGAAGGATTGTTCACGGCGAAACGAAAGCTCCAAGCGGTCCAGCATTGAATTTATGGTTGAACCCAAATACGTAATTTCGTCCTGCCGGTTCGGGAGTGGCAATCGCCGTCCTGTATCGGCTCGAGTGATTGACGCAGCTTCATCGGTCATTCGCCGGACCGGGCGTAACGCCGCACCAGAGAGAAGCCAGCCGGCGAGGCCTAGGAGCAATACCATTCCGGGGCCACCGAGGGTGAGTGTGAGGATCAGGCGACTTCGCGCTTCCTCGGTAAGATCAAGCGAGGACCCAACCACCACTACGAGTGGGCTGTCTCGGATCGTTCTTTTGATCGCCAGCACACGGCCTGGGGTGCCAAGCACAGGAAGTACGGTGTCGATTTGCAGTTGGCCCTGGTTGAAAGCAAAGCGAACTTGTTCAGGGGTGAGGAGTGAAAAATTTTGCAGCACTGGAGAAAGATTGACGGCCAGTCCGAATTGATTTACTAACTGCGCATAGCTTTCACCCTTGGGGAAATCCCCGGTCTTCTCAATGGTCGAGGCAATCTCGTCGATACGTTTGTAGAGCGACCGGGTTACGAGTTGGTCGGCATTTCGGCGTTGGTCGTTCATAAGCAGCAGAGAGCCTGCTGAGACCAAAAGTGTTGCAGCGAGAACAAACAAACCGGTAAGGCGAATTCGGAGCGATGGCCTCCAGCGCAGTGTTTTTAGTGGAGTTTCAATTGACTGGAAACGCATCACGAGAGTGACGCGGATGTGCTCAGATCGGTTGCTGCTCGAGGAGATCGGATTACGTAACCAACCCCACGGACGGTTTCGATCGTTGAGGTGCCGAAGGGCCGATCAATTTTGTCGCGGACGTATCGTACGTACACATCAACCACGTTGGAAGTGCCGTCATAGGCAAAATCCCAAACATGTTCAATGATTTCGGATCGGCTCACCACGCGTCCTTGATTTCTAGCCAAGTGGCTGAGAAGGGCAAATTCGGTTGGGGAGAGATCCAATGCTATTTCTCCTCGTTGTACGCCGTGAGTTGCAGGATCTACCAGGAGGTCTCCGAGAGGATCTGGAACGATAAGTGCTGCTGGTCGTGGCGCCGGATCTCGGCGACTCACCGAACGTAGACGCGCGAACAACTCTGCGAGGGCGAAGGGTTTCGTGAGGTAATCATCGGCTCCTGCATCGAGCCCTCGCACCCGATCCTCCACTCCATCTCGCGCCGTAAGCATGATGATCGGGGCCCATCTTTTACGAGACCGCAATTCTCGGCAAACCTCGAATCCATCGGGAGCGGGAATCATGGCATCAAGCACGATGGCGTCGTAATCGACTTCGGTAGCGCTCCACAGAGCATCGGTGCCGTTCGTCGCCACATCGACGGCGTGGCCTTCTTTTTCGAGGGCTCGATGCAAAAGGCCAGCCATAGCTGGTTCATCTTCGACCACCAGAATCCTCATGAGAGGAACGTTATCCGTAGGGCGGTGAAGTTTCGATGAGACGCCCCAAATCTGGCAGTGCTACATTCGCAAAACCGATCGGCAAGACGGGGCGGGTGGTCAGGAAGCCACGGCGGACGGCTTCCTGACCGGCGTTTGCACGCCCGTCCTGGGCAGACCTAAGCCACATCCCAAGGTGCTTTCCCCGGCGGGAGGGGTCGGCGAGAAGGACTCTATCAAGGATCAGAAATTTGTCAAGAGAGGAGAAAATCATTCATAGAGTGGCGCTAGCCACGATTTGATAACCATGCAGACCAATGTTCTGAAATCTGCAGGCTGGGGGACCTATCCGATTTCTGAGCACCTACTCTGAAGTTGAAAACGGTAATAAGTGACAATCGTCACAATGCCTCGGGCAAATCACGCTGACGGACCGTCCTTCGCAGTGGGCAAAGATATTTCGCCCGGGGAGACAGCTGGGTCAACTTTGGGCTTTGGTGGTGGAATGCCGAGCCGTGGATTGGTGAAGTTCACCGTTTGCGGCCAACGCCTACGACTCACGATGGACAACTTCTTCATGAGCTCAATTGCGCCTGGATCGTCGTCGCCAGGCCGCCCTTCAATTACCCCGGCTTCGAGCATTTCGATAATCAGCTTTCGACCCGCATCCGTTCGAACGATGGTGAGCGTCCAGTCGTTGAAGGCGCCGATACCTCCGGTTGAGATATCGGCATGTTCGGCGGCAAAATCCGGACACGTCATGCATCCCGAGCGGGTCCAGGCATGACACTCCTTGAGATTCACCTCGTGGTAACTGCCGTCTTTCATCCAAATTTGGAACACGCCCTTAATGTTCATTTTGGCCATGTCCTGCTTTTTCAACCCGTACTTGGCCTCGAACAGCTCCTCAAAAATGGCGTCGTCAAAAGTCTTCGAGCACAACAAGCCAATATTCAATGCAAACTTACGAGCAGGCTTTCCGGCCTTGCGAGCATTCATCACACTTGGCACACTCGACATGCAGCTCATGCCAACCAGGGCAAGCTTTTCTAGACCTAACCCAACCGCTTCGGCGTACGCCATGGTGTTTGCCGAGTATGTGTAGCGAGACCCAGCGGAGGCCACAACTTCTTCTTTGGTGCGGGCCACGCCAGGAATTGCCTTCCAAGATGAACCATCTCCTTCGAGGTAACTCACCAGGGCTCCATCGATGTAACCCTTCTCCAGCGCGAAAATCAACATCGCGCTCACCAAGCCACCATCCTGCCCTTTTTCGAGAATGTACTTGTCGGTAGCGCGAGCCAGAATGATGTCTTTGGAGATGCCTGCTACTTCATCGTCTTCACGTTCACGCTTAAACATGAAAGTGTCGATCTCAGTTTCCCAACTACGGAATCTTGGGCATGCTCGGGTGCAACTCGTGCAACCACGTTCACCATGACCACAACCGCCAGGCCCGTCTTCGGCCTCCAGATGAAACGGTTTGTAAATCCCGAGCGTGTCGTCGTAACCAAGTACATCGTGGGGGCAAGCGACTACGCATCCAGCGCAACCTGTGCAGAGGTTGTTGGTGATGACCTCATCCCACAGATGTGCCCAATGGGCCTTGTCTGCCTTCGGTTTTCCCGTCGGAACAGCTTCTGCGACGGCATCTTGGGGCGGGTTTTTGGTCATCGTCATCCCATCAATCTAGAAGTGTTGTGCCCAAGAAGTGCGAATCGAGGTTTCGGATGGATGTGGTCTACCAACACGATTTTCGATGCCCGGCCAATTCGATGGACTTGGCAAAAGTTTTTTTAAAACGTGAGTCAGTCGGTAAAGTCGCCTATGCCCGAAATGGTGGAAATCGAAATCTACCGAAAGCATGCCGAACGGCTCGTCGGACGCACGGTAGAAGCGGTTGATGCGAACGACGCATGGTTTTGCAAGCGCTCAACTACTCCCGCTCTTCTCGTCGGAACTCTATTGAAGCGAACGATAATCGCCGCACGCCGCATAGGAAAGTTGCTCCTGCTCGATATGGTCCTAGATCTAAGGTTAGGGCTGGGCAGTCCTATTTTCGATTCACATCGAGTCCTGTCATTGGGTTCGCATCCGACCAGCCATCTGGCAAAGGAATTCGTTGGAGAAGTTTGCGAGAGCGATGTTGTGGTGCTGGGGTTGCGTTTCGGTATGACTGGTCGACTCGTTGTCGATGGTGTCGCAGGAATCGAAGAGCTGCTGTACTCCAGCGGTCGAAATGATTCCGCTTGGGACCGCTTCGGCCTTCGATTTACCGATGGCACCTCAATGTCGATCCGCGATCCCCGCCGTCTTGGTGGTGTAGAGCTCGACCCCGACACAACATTGCTGGGGGTCGACGCGTTGGTAATTACCATCAAGGAATTGCGTGTACTTACTAAACGCGTTGCTCCGATCAAATCGATTCTCTTGGATCAATCGTTCATTGCTGGGCTCGGGAACCTTCTTGTTGACGAAGTGTTGTGGCGTTGTGGGTTAGCTCCCAATCGCCCGGGAACTTCGATTGCTGATGCAGAACTACGAGTGCTTCATAAAACGATTGGCATAACTGTCCGCACCATGTTGGCGCGGGGCGGATCGCACCTTGGGGACATGATTGAAGAACGGCACATCAACGGAAAGTGCCCCATGGATGGCGCTGCCATGATCAAAGGAACCTTTGGCGGGCGGAGATCATGGTGGTGTCCGCATCATCAGGTTTAGGTCCTGGTGTCGAAAGACGTGCAGGTTCAAGTCCTGTCGCCCGCACACGCTCGTGACCAGGGGAAATCATTCCTCGGCGGTTCTCGTCGGTTGGTCGGTTTGGGCAATTGCTAACGGATTGCCTAACGGACTCGGTACGCTTGGGGTTGTGAAGGGGCACTTCAAGAAGCGAGGCGAGAAGTGGTACTTCTGGGCTGACCTCGATGCCGGGCCCGACGGAAGCGTTGGCAGGTGTCGCGTGGTGGGTTTCGCACGCGGCGCGAAGCCGAGGCTGGGTTCGCTGTGTACCGAACGAAGTGCGTCGCGGCGGGCACGTCGACACGTCGAAGGTGCGGTTGCAGGAGTACCTCGTCGACGAGTGGCTCCCGGCAATCAAGGCGAGCGTGAAGGAGTCGACCCACGCGCACTACCGGCGCAACGTTCGCCAGCACCTGGTCCCCCGCTTGGGCGCACAGCGTTTGTCGGCGTTGTCGCCCGCCGCGCTAAATGCTATGTACGCAGACCTTCTGGCGAACGGTCGGGCCGATGGCACCGGCGGCTCGCACCGAAGAGAGTGAAGGAAGTCCACACGATCCTGCACAAGGCGCTGCACGACGCGGTTCGGTGGGGACGCATCGGCCGGAACCCTGCCGACCTTGCCGAGCCCCCGACCGTGCGGTCACCGGAGATGAAGATCTGGAGCGCGGAGCAACTGCGAACGTTTCTCGCGTTTGTTGCCGAAGATCGCCTGTACGCGATGTGGTTGCTGTTCGCGACGACTGGCATCCGCCGAGGCGAGGTCCTCGGGTTGCGGTGGCGCGATGTCGATCATCGGAACTCGCGGATACAGGTCATGCAGGCACTGAACCAGGTGGAGTACAAGCTC
>JAYUVJ010000464.1:0-7826 GCA_043754155.1 Acidimicrobiia bacterium | reverse complement strand
ACAAACTCCCAATGGGCTTCGGCATTTGAGCTGAACAGCATCAGGAGGTACTTGGGTTCGTGATCGGGCTGTTGGCGAACCTGGATCGAAGTGAAGCGCTTGCCAGTGGCCTTGTGTAAGGCCTCGCCAAATCGAATGGCCAATGCTATTGCTGCGCCAGTGGATTCCCCTCGCCCCTTCTCCCCTTCGAAGAGATCTCGCCATGGCACCGGCCCAAGCGCTCGATCAACCAGTTCGGCGTTCTTAGCCGAGGTGGCACCATCAGTAACGGCGGCACGCGCCATCCGGGCAACCGTCAACAGGCTGAAGTGGTATAGAACATCGATCGGCTGTGATGGCGACGATGACCTCAATACCTTCAGGAGCGATTCGTAACTGATTCCTAGTCCGAAAGGGTCCACAAAGAGAAACACCGCGTGACGTTGGTACCGCTCCAACAGTGCACCGACGAGATCCTCAAATTTGCCCTGCAAAACCTGATCCGCTTCGACCTGAAGCTCTGCGAGAGCGGCCCTCAACTGCGCCACCCTGTTCGCATCGAACTCCACGAAGGCAAGTTTGACGTTCCGCTTAAACATCGCAGCTCGCTGAGCTTGCGATGCAAGCAGCAAAGGCGAGCCAGGGCTTTCATCTTCGTATCGCCCTTGACCCGCGTAACCATCGATGAAGGCCACGTTCCCGGTGACCTTGCCGGCCCTCCCGGCGAAGTACTTAGCGTAGCGGGTGAGAATGCCGTGCTTGAGGACCGCCTGAGAATTTCGCCGTTCAAAAAAATCTTCGTTCGCCGCCACGGAATCCTCTACCCGACTGCACGCATTGGATAGTCATCCCACGTGCGGCCATCGAGTTCGCGACCGCCTGCCGTTGGCGTGCGGCCGCCCCATTGCTTGAAAAAGAACTTCACGCCTCCGTCTGCACAGTGGTCGCGGAGTTCTCGTCCCCAGTTGATGTCCATCGGGCGAGCCTTTGGACCAGACTCTCCTCCCGCGATCACCCAATCGACGCCATCCAGATTGACTTGACCAAGAGGTCCAAGCAGTGGTTCGGCTGATACGAACCGGACCGCTGCTGGCACGTCACGGAGATGGTTGATTCGGAAGTTGTATTTCGCACTTTCGACACTTACGCCCATCCAAACATTTGATGGCCACTCAAGCTTCGAGGCAACCGCCTTAAGTCGCCGTGAGCGCTTGGTCAAAACTTGATAAGTATGCCTAGGAGTGTCTTTCATGACTGTGAAAACGTCTTGAATAAACGAGAGAGGCACATCATCATGAAAAAGATCACTCATCGAGTTCACGAAGACTGTCCGAGGTTGCTTCCAGCCATAGGGAACCGACAACGCATCTTCGTGGGTGGTTAACGCAAAACCCGGTCCGCTCGTTCGTTCATCACCGTCATTTTGGTATTTTTCCGCTCCCATCGCCTTCAATCGCTTGGCGAGGGTGAGTGCATAACAGTGGTCGCATCCCGGGGAGGTACGGTCACATCCCGTCGTGGGGTTCCAGGTGGCCTCGGTCCATTCAATCGCCGACTTGTCGCTCATAGACTCTTCCTCCGTTGTGTCGAACATACGTACGACGACACTGTACTTTACGTTGACGTTCGTGACAATTATTCAGTATCCACAAACGGCTGCCTGGGCATGCGCGCGGCTAGTTGCACGGCTGCGTGTGACGCACGAAGTTCTTCAGGCCGCTCTCGGAAGCCCATCGGGTGAACTACACGGTCCTCAAAAAGCTACGCAGCGCGTAGCCTTTCTGCTCACTCTTAGAGCTCATAGCCGAGTGCTCCTAGCTTGAGCTTAATGAGCGCATCAAGCTCAGCACCTTTGGCCATCTGTTCGGAGAGTTGCTTGGTGAGGCGGGCCATCTTTTCGGCGAAGGCTTCGTCGTCATCTTCAACAGCTTCGGCACCCACGTGGCGGCCCGGGGTAAGCACGTAGCCATGCTCGGCCACTTCGGCTAACTTCACGCTTCGGCAGTAACCGGCAACATCGGCATACGGAACGGCATCGGGTTCGCCGCGCCACGAATGATAAATATCGGCTATTCGTTTTACGTCGTCGTCGGTAAGTTCGCGGCGGGTTCGGTCAACCATTTGGCCGGTTTTGCGCGCATCGATAAACAGCACTTCGCCGCGGCGGTTACGCCAACCACCACCGGGGTTCTTGTTCCGGGCAAGAAACCATAAGCACGCAGGTATTTGGGTGGAGTAGAACAACTGGCCCGGTAGGGCAACCATGCAATCAACCACGTCGGCATCAACCATGGCTTTGCGGATCTCACCCTCGCCCGATTGCATAGAAGACATCGACCCGTTGGCCAACACCACACCGGCCGTGCCATTGGGAGCAAGGTGATGGATGATGTGTTGCAACCATCCGTAGTTGGCGTGACCGGCGGGAGGGATTCCATACTTCCAACGGACGTCTTCCTTGATGCGCTCGCCACCCCAATCAGAGATGTTAAACGGTGGAACTCACCTCCACGCTTACCCTCAGCCCCGGCGAACTGGCTTAGGAAGTACTCATAGGCCCGGCCGAGAAGATCCTTTGCTTGGCCCGCCTCTTCATTGAGGGCAATGTTGGAAACAGATTGATCAGGTCACCCAACATAAGCTTGTTGAGCGCCGGGCGGGCATAGTCCTTCGTCAACACGTTCTTCAGCGAGTCATTCACCTTTTCAATGGCGCGCATAGCATCATCAATAAGTGTGCCTATGTTTGTCTGTTTAGCGTTGGCTTTCAGATGAGACCAGCGGGCTTCTTTCGGAACCCAGAACACATTGTCGGCCAGGTACTCGTCTTTGTCCTCAGCGGCGGCGGGATCTTCGGCCATCAACTCGGTATGTTTCGCTTCGAAGGCATCGGAGATGTACTTCAGAAACATCAATCCAAGGGCTACGTGCTTGTAATCGGAAGGCTCCATGTTTCCGCGCAGCTTGTCGGCCGCCTTAAACAGCTCCGCCTCAAACCCCAGATCACGACCATTGGTTTTCGATTCGTTCTGAGCCACTTGCTGCACTTTCTTGGCTGCGCACGCCGCCTAACTCTGCGACGTTAACCGGTCGAAACCATGTCGTGAGGTTCTCAGCGCACCCACCGATTCAACGCACTCGATGAGCGCTTCCCGGCGCTGCTACCCAGCGCGTGAAAGACCCCCTGCCTGCTCAGTTCCTTGGGACTCCAATCGCAACCTCTCCTCTGATTTCACCACGTCAAAATGGTGCGATGGCGGTCAAGTATCAGCCAACATGTCACCCACGAACAAGCTTTTCTGCACTCGCTATGCAGAAAAACCGAAAAGCGGGCTTAGCGGGCAACCTCGCAACCCGCGCCAAAACCCATGGGATGAAAAGCGCTCAGCTCACGACGAACAGCGACCATAGATTCCAGTCAAGCCACCAACCCAAGCACATTCAGCGCTTATTGACTCGTCCCTGGAGGGCTCGGAAGGACAGGGTGAAGCCTATGGCGAAGACTCCGGCGATGGCGGCGAGGGTTCCAAAGAGAGTGGTGGTCCAGCCTTCGGTGATGATGGAACGCAAACCGTCGAGTAGATAGGTAACGGGGTTGACCGAAACGATGTTTTGCAACCAGCTGCTCATGGCCGATTTGGGTACCGCGGTGGTGGTCAAAAACGCGAACGGGAAGAAGATCAGAAACGCCGAATTCACTGCTGCAGGGTTGGCAGTTTTCAGGGCGATGGCGTAACTGAAACCGGTGAAAGCCAAACCCCAAAGTCCACATAACAACGCGAACACGAAAATGCCCGCGATACCGGTGGCAAAGCGCACACCAAAGGCCATGGCGACGGCGATAATGGGAAGTGTCAAGGCAAACGCCAAAACAAAGTCGGCCATCATCAGCCCTAACAGCAAGGTAATTCTGCGAACGGGCGTGGCTAGCAAACGGTCGAAGTAGCCGTTGTTGATGTCGGTAACCAACGCGCCAGCGCGACTCAATCCAGTTACGCCGAAAATGACCGCAGGTGGGAGTTGGAAGGCTTTGTAGTTGGTAACTGCAGTGGCGCCCTGGGTGAGTTTCGCCAACGAGCCAACGTTGACCACATAGAAGAACGCGCCAATGATCAGCGGCGGAAGTACGGCCTCTTTGTCTCTCACCATCGACCGAAGCGACCTACGGGCAACGGTAGCCAAATCGGCAAATAAACCGGCCGGGCGGGCCAACAACACTTCAGTTCCCGCAGCCATGGCTTCCTTGTTGTTGTTGTTGTTGTTGTTGTTGTTGATGTTGATGTTGTTGTTGATGTTGTTGTTGTTGTTGTTGGTGTTGATGCTGCCGTCGGTGTCGCTGTCGCTGACGTTAGAAATGCCTGTTGTATTCATAGTCGGGCTCCGGTGAGTTCGAGGAAGACGTCGTCGAGGGTGGGGCGACGCAGGGTCATGGAGGTCACTGTTAGCCCTGCGGCACCAAGGGCGATAGCCACCGGGCCGATAGAGGCGGATCCGTCGGCGGTAACGATGGTGAGTTCTTGGCCGTGCACATCAACCGGCCCGCAACCCGGAACCGATCCAGCCACAGTTGCCGCAGCTAAAGGATCACCCTGCACGCTTACGATAATCACATCAGAGCCGATTGACCGTTTTAGTTCATCTGGAGTACCTTGCGCCACGATACGGCCATCGTCGATGATTGCTACCTGATCGGCGAGTACGTCGGCCTCTTCAAGGTATTGGGTGGTGAGAAAAACCGTCACACCAAAGTCCACATTCAGCCTGCGGACTTCGTCCCAGATACTGGCCCTGCTGGCTGGATCAAGACCCGTCGTGGGCTCGTCGAGAAACACGATCGTTGGTTGGTGCACTAAGGCGGTGGCGAGATCAAGTCGGCGGGCCATGCCACCGGAGTAGGTTCCAATTCGCCGATCCAGCGCATCGCCTATATCAATAAGCTCACTTAGTTCCTGAACTCTGCGGAATCGATCCGTTTTATTCATCCCATAAAAGCGACCTTGGAGGTCAAGAATTTCGCGCCCCGTTTGTTTGAGATCGAGCGAGGATGATTGCAGGGCCACGCCTATGCGCAACCGGATTTGATCAGCGTGCGTAGCCAAATCGAATCCCGCAACGGTGGCCGTTCCAGCACTGGGCGTAAGCAAGGTTGAGAGCATCTTGACGGTGGTTGACTTTCCTGCACCGTTCGGGCCTAGAAATCCGTAAATTTGCCCCGAAGGAACGTGGAGATCAACTCCGCGGACGGCTTCTACGTCACCAAAGGACCGTTTCAGGCCAACAGTTCGAATAGTTGCATCTGCCATGTCCCAGTTTTAGTGCAGATCCTTCGCCAAATCCCCGAATTTTTCCTCACCGGTCTTACTTGCCCCAAGACTCCCGTCCCTGCCCCCAGTCCAGATTCCCGCCCAGCCACACACCTACACTGTCCCGTCCTTCGCTAGAGCTGAGCTCCCGTCCGTGCCTCGTTTAGGCTTCCCGGTCAATTCATCGGAAGACACCGCTATCCCCGGTCCAGCGACCTCTCCCGTCCGTGCCCTCGTTCAAGCTTTCCCGTCAAGGCTCCCGCCCTGCCACATCCCTGCGCTGCCCGACCTTCGCTAGAGCACAGGGATGCAATGATCTTTCGGTGCCACCCAAGCCAAGACCTCCTCGCGGTCCCCGTCCACCGCAGCCTCCTCGGTCTCGTACTGTCGCGCCGCCAGTTTTCGAGTTGAAACCCAAGACGTTTGGTGAGCTGCTGCAATCGGCCATGCAAATTTGGGCGGCATCGTGGCGGAAGCTGTTTCTACCGGTATTGGTGTTGCTACTGCCGTTTGAACTTGGATCGGCTGGGTTACTGAACGCGCTAGCACCAGATTTGGCGAAGACACTTGATACGTGGTCGAAGGCGTTTGCGAAAGATCCCAACGTCCGTCCGAAATTGGGCCCCACGGAGTACGGCGCAATTCTTGGTTCGTTTGGTATCACGTTGCTTTCTGGCGTTTTGCTGGTAACTCTGGTTTCGCCTCTCGCCGCCAACGCATTTTTGCGACGCTCTACTTCGCGTGCAGAGCTTTTGACGAACATCCGTAAACGTGGCCCGGTGATGTTGCTGAGCTACCTGTTGGGTTTGATTTTTTGCAGCGTGCCATTGGCTGTTGCGATGATTGGTTTGCATTTCGCCAAACTCAACGGAAACACTCAACACTGGGCGCCGACGGTTTTGCTCGCGGCTGCGGTTTTGAGCGTTTGGTTTTTCATACGTACACTTACCGCTAGTTCTGCTGTCGTGTTGGAGCATCTTGACCCGGTTGCTGCACTCTCACGATCACTTCGGCTGGTAGGTGGCCGCACCTGGCGGATACTGGCATCACGGCTTAGCGTGGCCTTTCTCACCTTGATTCCCTCACTCGCACTTTCGGGGATGGCCACAGCCGTGCTTACCGGTGCTGGCGGTAGAAACCCTTCGTTTGCCTTTGTATGGCTAGCCATTGGCAGTGCCGTTGCCGGGGCGATCGTGACCCCAATTTCTTCAATCTTTAGCGTGCTGCTTTATCTCGATTTGCGAGTACGCAAAGAGGCCCTCACCACGGATTCACTTGCCTCTACCTTCGATGCTGCCACTGGCGGGCCCTCGGTCCAACCCGACCGCTAGCAAGCGAACAAGTACTGCACTACCCAGCGCAAAGCAATACGGGAAAAGGACGCAGGAGAAGTTCACCATCGATTAGCACCTCCGAAGAACCCATCCCCTACTCCGTGGCGAAAGTGTTGCGACGGAATGCAACGCCATAGAACACAAACCGTCGCAACACCTCGGTCAGACTGCTCACTCCAACCGGAAGATGCCACCGTTGAGGGATGTGAGAATCAATTCATCATGCACGCCAGAAGAAATTGACGTGATGTAGCTGAGCTTTACCCCAAGGTCCCGAACCGTAACGGCACCTTTGGAGGACTGTGCGAGCTGGTACACCTTGCCGGTGCACAGCTCACCAAAATAGAAGTGGCTCACCACATCAGCCTGCTGCTTGGCCAAGGCACCTTCAGCCACAGGTGACCACACCCCTGCGCTTGGGGCCACACCGCCGATAATGGCGCAACGCCCATCGGCATGCGGGAACTCCCAAATCGGATCAGTTGCACCCTTTGGTTTCGCCGCACCTTTATAGGCATGCTTACCTTCACGGGCTTTCCACCCAAAGTTCACGCCGGCCCGATCTACCGGCACCTGGTTGATCTCTTCCCACGACGCCTGACCCACATCGGTGATCCACAGCCGCTGCGAAGCATCGAGTGAAAACCGCCACGGATTCCGCAAACCGTAAGCCCAAATTTCCGGTCGTGCTTTTGTCGTCGCGCCAAGACCGCCAGCTACCCCGCGCGCATAGGGATTGGCCGACGGAATTCCATAGGGCCGTTCCGCGGTCGCTCCACGTGGATCGATACGTAGGATTTTGCCGTAGAGCACATTCAGGTTTTGCGCGTTGTTGTTCACATCGCCCGCGCCGCCTTTCGTTCCTACTCCTCCTCCATCGCCCAACCCAATGAGCAAGAGCCCGTCGGAAGTGAATACGAGGCCGCCGCCGTTGTGATCTTCGTTGGGATGAGGCACTCGAAGCAATACCCTTTGCGATGCAGGATCGGCAACCTTGCCATCGAAACCAAACTCGGCCACTACGATGGTTCCGTTCTTCTCTGTATACGTAGCGAACAGTAACGATTCCGAATATGGCGGGAAGGCCAAACCAATAAGTCCGCGTTCGTTGTTGGTGCTTACCCGAGCCGAGAGATCAAGCACCGCTGAAGTTCGCCAGGTCCCATTGGATTCAAGGGCCCGAACTTTGCCACCTTTCTCCACCACATAAA
>JAYUVJ010000463.1:0-7492 GCA_043754155.1 Acidimicrobiia bacterium | reverse complement strand
CAAGCCCTCCGTGCCAGTCATGTTGTAGAGCGTCAACCGTTTCTCACCTCCAAGCTCACCCCATTTGAAGTGGTGTCCCAAGAAGGTTTGGAACAGCTTGAATACAACGCAGACACGATCTTGCAAGAGGTTGGCATTGAGGTTCTTGATTTTCCAGAAGGACTTACCCTTTTTGCGGCCGCTGGGGCGAGTGTCAACGGCACGCGGGTGAAATTTCCAAGAGGAATGTGTCGCCAGATCGTGCAGGCAACGGCCCCCCGTGAGTACACGCAGCACGCCCGCAATCCTGCGAACAATGTGCAAATCGGTGGCAAGAACATGGTGTTTGCCCCCAACTACGGATCGCCGTTTGTACATGATCTCGATCAGGGTCGTCGGTATGCCACGATCGCCGATTTCCGAAATTTTGTGAAGCTGGCTTACTTGTCCCCCCATCTACATCACTCGGGTGGCACGGTTTGCGAGCCCGTAGACATTCCGGTTAACAAACGCCACCTCGACATGATCTATGCGCACTTGCGATACAGCGACAAACCGTTTATGGGTTCTGTCACTGCGGCGGAGCGTGCACAGGATTCGGTCAATATGGCGGCCATTGGGTTTGGCGGAGATCTTGGCGATCGAACTGTTATGACTTCGTTGATTAACGCCTCCTCGCCGTTGGTTTGGGATGGAACAATGCTTGGCGCAGCCAAGGTCTATGCCGAGAACAACCAAGCTTGCATCATCACGCCGTTTATTTTGGCGGGAGCGATGGCGCCCACAACGACCGCAGGTGTTGCAGCACAAACGTTGGCGGAAGCTTTGGCAGGTATGGCCTTTACTCAATTGGTTCGCCCTGGAGCACCGGTGATATTTGGTTCTTTTGCCTCATCCATGTCGATGCAGACAGGTGCGCCAACTTTCGGCACGCCCGAACCCGCACTCGCTATGTATACGTTGGCTGCGCTGTCTCGTCGGCTGGGCGTTCCATTTCGTTCCGGCGGCAACCTTTGTGCCTCAAAATTGCCTGATGCGCAAGCCGCCTACGAGAGTGCGAACACCATGTTGCCTGCGGTGCTTTCCGGCGTGAACTTTGTACTGCACTCGGCGGGCTGGTTGGAGGGTGGCTTAGCGATTGGGTACGAGAAGTTCATGCTTGATGCCGACCAACTTGGTATGCACGCGGTGCTTGTCAAGGGCTTGGACATGTCGGAGAACGGCCAGGCTGTTGATGCCATCATCCAGAATGGCCCGGCTCAACACTTCCTCGGCACCGCACACACATTGGCGAACTTTGAGACGGCGTTCTATCGCTCCACCACGGCAGACTCCAACAGCTATGAGCAGTGGCTTGAAGAGGGCAGCAAAGATGCGGCTACCCGGGCGAACGCTCAGTGGAAGGAAGCCTTGAACTCCTATGAAGGCCCAGCGCTGGACGATGCCATTGTGGAGGAACTTGAGGAGTACATGATTCGGACGAAGGACTCGCTCCCGGACCAGTTCGGTTAAGTCAGACGTAGGTTGCGGGGATTCGGATGCCGATGCCATGCACCTTGGTGTCGTCAGCATCAGCCCCGGCAACACTGCCAGTGTCGGTTCCTAAGGTCTCGCAAGTGAAACCTAAGCCGGAAAGTGCAAAAAGCGGCTCATCGTCATCGGTTCAAAGGTGCTCCCAAAAAAGCGCGAGCGGTGCCCGAAGGATGCACTCCAAGCTCAGAACACCCAGTCTGCCAGGGTGACTAGTAGTGGTGGTGCCTGCCCTTCAAAGCCCGCGGGCAAATGGCTCTTCAACTACTGGAATTCCGGCGCCGGTATGGGGAGCGTGCGCGTGGCTTAGGAAGAAATCCAATTCCTCAGTTGTTCCGACTGACGGAACTGTTTTAAGATACGGACTGTGTTGAATGGTCGTAGTCGTCGTCGGTCGGGTGTAGTCACCCGAAATCCCGGAGCAGCCCGCGTTGTGGATGCCACATGCTTTGAGTTGGTGCCGCTTAAGAACCTTGAAGCGCAACTTCAACATTTGCCGACTGGCGCCTCGGTGTCGGTCACCTGTTCACCAGCAAAGGGGATTGATCACACTCTGGACCTCGCAGCAAGGCTTCGTCACTTGGGGCTGCGTCCAACGCCTCATATTGCGGCCCGAATGGTCACAGATAAATCGCATCTGTCGTCGATTGTTGATCGTGTGCGTTCTGATGGCCACGCGGAACTCTTTCTGGTCGGAGGCGATGCGGAAACTCCCGCCGGTGAGTACGTTGGGGTAACGCCACTTCTCCGCGACCTTTTGACCCTTAATCATGGACTCACAAAAATTGGTGTGACCGGGTATCCCGATGGCCACGTCACCATTCCGGTCGAAGTTTTACGCCGTGAACTTCATGCCAAAGCGGCATTGCTCCGAACAGCTGGCGTGGCTGGTTGGGTCTCGACCCAAATGTGTTTCGATGGACCGCTGATTGCCAACTGGCTTCGAACTGAGCGAGCTGCTGGGTTAGACCTCCCAGTCCGTTTGGGTATTCCTGGGCCAATCGACCGTACCAAGTTACTTACGATGGGTATGCGAGTTGGAGTCGGGCAATCGGTTCGCTATTTGCAGAAGAATCGGAGCGGGTTGTTCAAACTGCTCACCGGTACTGATTACAACCCTTCTGAACTTTTAGGGGCGCTGAAGACCGAGCTAGAAACTTTGGACGTTGAAGGTTTGCATCTTTTTACCTTCAACCAGTTGGATCGTTGTGTGGCTTGGCGCAACGAGTTTCTTGGCTCTCCTAACGCTGCTCAACAAATCTCGGCGTAGTCCGTTGCTAGGTCCAACTATTGCGTATGTGCCGTGCATCGCTAGGTAGCGATTTCGGTTCGAATTCCGCGGTGCTACTGAGTGGTGAGTGGAAACCTACGTAAGGTTTCATGCTTTCCTGCACTAGATTTGAATTCTTATGGCAACGCAACTCGTGACAATATTTTGGCGGGATATCCCTTCCCAGGTCAACGCACAAGAGGGTCGGAAGCGTCACCCAATAACCTTGCCTGATCTATTTCAGCATGCCATCGATCGTGCCGCCATGGTTGCCGGGCTTGATGGCAGCGATGATTATCTCAACGAGTGGCGTCGTGAAACTCGTCCGTGTACAGATGATCTTGAGGCTGAGGCCTTGGCTGAAGTCTCAAAAATTGAAGCGGCTTTCTCACGAGAAATCCTGGCTGCCTATGCAACCAACGGCGGCGTAAAACCGGAAACACTAAGCCTGTAGCGCCGGATAGCTGGCGGCTTGAAAAAGTGGCTGGAAGGATGGGATCCGTTGGCCGTTCTGAAGGCTCAGTTCTGGACGTGCTGAAAACCGAAGCGGCCTTTGATGCATAGGTTGCCGCTGGTCACTGAATGATCCGATGGTGAGGTGACCTTCACAATAGTGTTGTCCTGCACGTGCAGAGTGAGCTGGCACCCCACTCCGCAGTAAGGGCAGATAGTGTCGGTCTGAGTTTGTTCCGGCTCATTCCAGGTACCTGCTGCGCGCATATTGTGTTCGCTGGTAAACATGAGCGCACCGGTGGGGCAAACGTTGATGCAGTTGCCGCAGTACACACAGCTTGAATCGGGCAGATCCACGTCAAACTCTGTAGATACCGTGGCGCCAAATCCACGGCCAGTAATGGCGATGGCGAAGCTGTTCTGCCATTGCTCACCGCAGGCATCAACGCACTTGTAGCAAAGAATGCATTTGTCGTAATCGCGCACATACAGTTCGTTGTCGATCTTTACGCCAGAATTTACTCGGGCGGCGTCGGGGCCGTAGCGGGTTGGATCAGCCCCAAACTCCTCCATCATTTCACTCACGCCCGGAGCGGTTGATAAGTCAACAGATGATCCCAAAAATTCTAGGACCATCCTGCGGGCATGACGGGTTCGGTCGGTGTCGGTAGTGACCACCATGCCCGATTCGGCCTTGCGGGAACAGGCGGGGACCAACGTGCGGCTGCCTTCAACTTCGACCATGCACACCCGACAGGCGTTGGCTGGATCAATGGTGTCGCCGTAGCAAAGTGTAGGGACGTCGATCCCTTCGGATTTGCAGGCCTTAAGGATCGTTTCGCCTTCAGCGATTTTTACGGGCGAGCCGTTGAGTTGGAATTCAATTCGTCGACGAGGAGCATCAAGTGGGGTGGCGTTCATTGCGTTGCTCCAAGAGTGGGTCGAACTTGCGCAGGTAGAAGCGAGTTGCGGCCGGTCGCTTCAGGGCGGAACTCGTGGAGTTGGGTGCTCAATAGACACCTATTCCCACAGGTTTGAAACAGTAGAAAAATCATGACGTAAAACCTGCGCCGGTGCCCGCCCCTAAGTCAAGCCGATTGAGGGCTGATTCGATGGCGTTCCATGCGGTTTGGCCCAGTCCGCAGATTGAGGCATCTTTCATTACTTGACCGATTTCTCGGAGCAAGCCAGCATCACCTGGTTGTGCTGAACCGTTAGCAAGGCGCCCAAGGGTTTCTTGTTGGCGGACGGTGCCCACTCGACATGGCACGCACTGTCCGCACGATTCGCTGCGGAAGAACCCGGCAATGGATTGCAGGATTGGGGCGATGGGTGTGTTGGTGTCGATTACTAGCACCACACCTGATCCCAAGGTTGCTCCACCGGCTCGCGCTCCCTCAAAGGTGAGCGGCATATCGAGTTGGTTGGGGGCCACAAATGATCCCGCAGCGCCACCAAGGAGCACCGCTTGAAGCTGATGTCCGTGGCATAACCCACCGGCCAGATCAATAAGTTCGCGTAGGGTTGCCCCAAAGTTCACTTCGTAGATGCCCGGCTTGTTCACCGCACCAGAAACACAGAACAATTTGGTGCCAGCGGAACCTGGAGTGCCTTGGGCTAAATACGCCGCAGCGCCGTTGCGGATAATTGGAAGCACGTTGGCCAGGGTCTCCACGTTGTTCACCAACGTAGGCTTGCCGAACAGCCCAACTTCAACCGGGAAGGGCGGTTTCGAGCGGGGTTCGCCACGGTAGCCCTCAATAGAGTTGAAGATCGCGGTCTCCTCACCGCAGATGTAGGCGCCAGCCCCCTTGACGATCTCGATGTCGAAGTTGAAACCGGCGTTGGCGATGTTGGCACCGAGCAAACCCGCACTTTGAGCAAGCGTGATGGCGTTGCGCATGTGGTGTAGCGCCCGTGGGTACTCACCTCGTAAGTACACGTACCCTTTTTCAATACCGCATGCGAACGCAGCAATGGTCATGGCTTCGATAATGCCAAACGGATCACCCTCCATCACCACCCGGTCCTTAAACGTTCCGGGTTCACTTTCGTCGGCGTTACAAACGAGGTAGCGGGTAGTTACTGGTTGCGAGGCAACGGCACCCCATTTACGCCCGGCCGGGAATGCCGCGCCGCCACGACCAACCAGGTTCGCTTCCGTGACCGCAGCGATAACTCCATCTGCGCCCATAGCAATGGACGTGGTGAGCGCCTCGTATCCTCCGTGCGCCCTGTAGTCATCGAGGGAAAGCGGATTCACGACGCCGACGCGACCCAATAAGCTGAGTGAAGAATTGGGTGTTTGTGGTGCGGAGAACGAAGGGGCTGGCTCGGGGGCAACATCGTGCGGGCCGAGATCGACAGCCATCGCCACTTGCGACATCTTTGCCGGAGCCAGCACCGCTTCGTGAGGATGATCGCCGGCTTGAGCTACTAGAACCGCAGGCGCACGTTCACATAGACCTAAGCATGGTGAGGCAATCACCCGAACATCGTCGCGTCCAGCCGCTAGGGCTTCGGCTCGTTCTAAGATATTCTGTGCGCTTAGGAACCCATCGAGGTTCTGACCGTCGACTGGAAGAGCGCTGAGCATCGAGCAAGCTAAATCAGTGCACACGTGAACGGTGCGCATCGGTACCGGCTCGAGTGGGAACAACGCATAGAACGATGCGACCCCGTAAGCCTCTGAGGGTGGAACATCCAATCGTCGGGCCAGTTCACCCAATCCGCCCTCGCTTATATAGCCAACTCGTTCAGCGAGGGCGTGTAGCGCTCCTAGGAGGAGGTGCCGACGTGATGCGGCCTGGTGGATGCCGCCGCCTTCTCGAAGCCAAACGTCGCCAAAGCTGACACCGGGGCGAGTTTCGACACCCAATGCGTTATCGAGAGCGGAACGCTCTGAACCCGTCGGCGGAACTTGCGTGAATTTGAGATCCATAGGTGTTACTGACCGGCGATGAGTTCGGGGGTACCAATCAAGAAATCGCTTCGAAGGATTTCTTGATCTCGGGGGTTCATGAGGGCAGAGCCCCCGTGGGAGAGTTTTTCGACCCGAACGGCTGATGCCTTGAACTCGGCCGTACCGGAACGCGGATCGGTGTAATCGATAGTGAGGATGTTTACGTCGATCTCGTCGGGGAAGTGCATGGTCATAAAGGTCAAGCCGGGTCGCAAACCGTCGTCGAAGCGAACGGGGGCGATGATCGATCCGCGTCGTGAAGAAATCACAGCATCTTCTCCATCGGAAAGATTTAGGGCGAACGCATCGGAAGGATTCATATCAATGGTTTCACTCATACGAAGCGGTGATTTGAATCCGCCCGATTGCACGCCGCTGTTGTAAGAATCGAGCCGGCGGCCGGTGGTGAGGCGAAGCGGGAACTCTTCAGTAAGTTCATCAACCGGGCCGGCCCATTGAACGGAGCTAAAGGGGGCTAGGCGTCCGCGGTCCTCAAGTTTGTGGGCCCAAAGCCGACCATGAAGGAATGAGGGCTCAAGGGTTTCCTCACTAGGGCATGGCCATTGGATGCCCCCGAGAGCTTCTAAGCGCGCATATTTCATTCCCCGATGGAGAGGGGAGAGGGATCGCAATTCGTCCCATACTTGTTCGGCTGACTGTTCAGCCCAGCTATGGCCCATCGCTCGTGCCAGGTCGCCAATGATTGCTACATCATCGCGAACACCTGCAGGCGCGTTGATGGCTTTGCGCACCCGTTGCACTCGGCGCTCCGAATTGGTAACGGTGCCATCGGTCTCGCACCATGCAGCGCTCGCTGGAAATACCACGTCGGCCAGTTCGGCAGTTTTGGTTCGGAAGATGTCTTGCACGACAAGGTGATCGAGTGATTCCAAAAGATGGATGGCCTTGGTGGAATCGGCTTCGGATTGCGCAGGGTTTTCTCCGACGACGTAGGCCGCCTTCAGTTCGCCGCTTTCCATGGCTTCGAACATTTCGGTGAGGTTCAAGCCGTTGGATGCAGGAATTGATTGACCCCAAGCCGACTCGAATTTTATACGTGCACTTACATCTTCGATGTCTTGAAAGCCCGGCAATTTGTTCGGCAGCGCACCCATGTCGCCGCCGCCCTGCACATTGTTCTGCCCGCGCAACGGTGAGAGGCCGGAGCCATCACGACCTACATGTCCGGTCAGTAGGGCAAGGTTGATGAGCGAGACCACATTGTCGACCGCATTGTGATGCTCGGTGATGCCCAGCGTCCAGCACAACTGCGCTTTACCGGCTTTGGCGTAGGCGTG
>JAYUVJ010000462.1:0-3561 GCA_043754155.1 Acidimicrobiia bacterium | reverse complement strand
GAAAAGACTCCTTGGATTAGTTCCGCAAGATTGCGGCGTTGTAGAAATTGACGGCGTCATTCAAGCAGACGAACAACGCGACGAACTCGGTGCCACGCAACACGCCCCATGCGTTGAGCGGGTGATTGAAGCGGATTTGGAACATGACAAGCTCCTATGTTGGAGAAACGAAAAGAGCCGCAACATCAACGCGATGCTACGGCTCTTTTCACGGCCAAGACGGCATGAAAGAACGTCTCGCCGACGTACTCTTTTCCATGCCATCGCAATGTCTTGCTGGTGATGAACCGGATGCGTTTCCTTTCCATCGCCCTCAAGACTAGGTCGGTATTCGCGTCCGACCGAACAGAGAATTGATGTTGCAGAACATCAAGTTCCGTTTCAGACAACGGACGACCGATCAGGAATTCCATCGCGTCACGGAAGACGTGACGCGGTAACGGTTCGGATGTGGCCACTAGAAACCACATCCGAGACGGACATCGCCTGTCCAACACGTTTGAAACGCGACCGCCTTATCGGTCAGCATCCGACATCGGACATGCCAGCGGAGTTGTCCATCGGCCAACGGTTCTTTTTCCATCGTGAAGTCTTCCCCCTTGTGTTCACGCACGAGATGACGGATACGGTCGCAGCATCGCTTGAATCGCGACGCTTTTGTCTTGGATTCGTCCTCCCGGTAATCGGGCAGGGTGACAGTGACGGCGATTCGGGTGTTCTGTCGCAGGACATTCCCCTTGCGGATCTTTTTGTCCGGTATCGACAATCGCTTGTCCGGGATGCCGTGCTCTGGACGTTCCCCGGCAGGAATTCGAGTCCACAATGGACCGATTGCCGTGTAGACCAACTTGATGGACGTGTCCACCCATTTCCGTGTTGGCCGGAATTTGGTACGCATGATCGTACCTCCCTTCTTTTGAAAAGAGGCCCACCACGGAATCGAACCGTGCAGCCTTGCGGCCTACCCAATGAGCCTATGGAACGGTCAAGCAGTGCCTACTCTTTGTTGCACTGCAAGTAGAACTCCCCCGCGAGAGCAACGCTCGCTTCCTTGCCGAAGATGACGTTGCGTTGAGCGGTAGCGCTCACGCTGACACTCCCCTTTTCCATGAGCTTGAGCGAACCCTGCTGGGTATCGAGGATATTGCACGTCGCCGCCTCGACCACCTTGTCGATGGTCAAGTCGCCGAGCTTCGTACCCTTGAGACTCGTAGCCGCCCAGTTCTTGGACGGCTGGGCATCCCCGCGGAACTTCGGGTTGGCAACATCGCCAGCGTCCTCGTTCAAGATCGGCTGACGTCCGGTAGCGGCGAACGATTTCGCCGCAGCCAGACAACGCTCACGAGCCGTGAGCGTCTTCGGAGCCGCTTCGGTCGCCTGGATGGCGGCTTGCAGCTCTGGCCGCGGAGTCGTCTCCGTACCGTTGGAGTTCTTTTGACCGTTCTTGGAAGCAGTAGCGGTGGACATGGTGTGTCCTCCTTCGCAAGCGACCGCACCTAGCCTAGTGGTTGGCAACAATGTTGCCCGTTGACCGTAGGCTAAAAAAGGATGGTCCCTTGCATCTCCCGGCAGTTCTTTTTCAGGACCGACGGGATTCCAAGATTCATTTAACCGTGGGTAAGAATTCGTCCCCGCTAGGTTAGGCGTGAATGTTCTCAACTCGTTCTTCTTCGTAAGTCCCATCGTCTGTCTTGATGCCCACAAGAAACGTCCGAATTCGTCCCCATTGGGAATTTTGGAATTCAGCAGACTTGCAGACTGTTCCGGCGCGAATAGCTTTCACTCCCGGACTGGAGTAGTGACTGACGGTCATCGTGACACGTTCTCCGATCCTTGGAAAACGGCATTTCACACTTTCGGGTGATGCCGTCCAAGAATCGGTTGATTCGAGGATGACGCGATTTTTTATTGCGTCAAATCTCCCGAATCCGCCAGTAACACCAGGCACAAAAACGATATCACCGTCTTTTAGAAGCATGATATTCCCCGATTCTAAGCGGGGACGGGTTCTCGCCCACGGTCATTTCCCACGGTTCCCATAAGCCGAACCGTGGAATCGGCTTCACACGAAACAACATCTCCCAGAGATATGCTTCGGAAGCCTGATAATTTCACTCCGCGAGTGGACATCGTTAGCCCAGACCCGTCGCGGGTGGTGAGGCAGAAGACAGAACCCCTCCCGGTAAAGCATTCAATTCGCTTTGCGGTCCCGGAAATCAGGGAGAGGCACAATCTCAAGCCTGTAGCTTGTCGGTCTCAAGTTTGTTGTGGTGGTTGGCACACTGGCCAGCTTTGAACAACCAAACTCAAGACTCTCGCCCTAATAACCATGCCGATTCCGATTCTTGCAGTGATTCTCAAAAGAAATAAAAAATGCCCGCTAGTGGCGAACCACTAGCGGGCATGACGTGGCAGGGATGCTACGTCGTAGCCATCGCCTTGCATTTCTCGCGAGCAAGTTTCTTGAGGCGGCTAACGCGGGACTCGCTCAGGCCAACTTGGCTGGCGATTTCTGACCCCGTGAATCCAACGCTCAGCATGTCTGCCATTTCTTGGCCAAGAATCTCACGGATGATGGTGAGTTGGCGTTTGCGCTTGTGGCTCAGCTTAGACTTTGGTTGCCGCCCTAAGCTGAAAACGGGACGTGGAAGGATATCGCCGTGTTCGTCGTACCGCTCGTCCTCGGACGGACGACTGCCGCCCAACCGCCCCTTTCCTTCGCGAAGGGCGAGGTAGGTCAATCCGCCATCCGCGAACGTACTGAGATGATCGGCAAGGCCGTCAGCCGTTCTCCGACGAAGATCGTCTGCCGTTGTCAGACTATCGCCGGTTGGCTCGGTTCGGTTGAGCAGGACCGGTTCAGTGGTTCGATGAGTCTTGAAGTGATCTACCGCTTCACCGTATCGCTTCGCATCGGCTTTGCGATTGACGGAACGACGCAATGCCTTTGGCTGTTTAGGCTTAGGCATCAATCGGACGTCGTTAATCATATCGTAGGGGGAAACTGGCCATTCCCCCGACCATTGGTCAACGGTTGGCGGCAGAGCCGTGGCTCGACTGTTTGGATTAGACTGGCCATGTCCGCTTCCGGTCAGTCTGGTCGGTTGGCAACGCTCGCCAGTCTCGGAGTCCCTGTTGTCGTTCTTCGTGAATCGCATGGTTCTCCCCTTTCAATGGGAATGCTTGCCCAAGGTCGGGCAGGGTGCCGAGACTCAACAGAATCTCGCCCCTCGCGCGAAATTGTAGCGTTCGCAAAAGAGAACGCAAACTGTCAACCGTCAACCGTGGGGGAGGGTGTGTTTCTACAGTAGTGAACATGGCCAGGGGAATAGTCCCCAAAAACCCCAGCCACCAAAATCTCAGAAATCGGCTCTTGAACGCCGTTTAACCAAAACAGCACGTATTATGAGGCGAATATGGTCTGTTCATGAATTCCAGCCATCTGCGTCTTCAGGCTGACCTTTGGTTAATCCGTAGGCGATCCGGGTCCATGCTGTGTTACGAATGCACCACCGCTGTGGTCGGAACTCTGGTTGTTTCAGCCATGCCTGAATTCGGTGG
>JAYUVJ010000461.1:0-19073 GCA_043754155.1 Acidimicrobiia bacterium | reverse complement strand
GACCCCCATAACAAGGGCACCACCACCAAAAAGTACGATGACCTCAAAGTCGCTGACCTTCTACCCTTCAACAAGGTAAGTTCAGCACTCGGCGCGGGGATCATGGTCGGTCATCAACAGGTTCCCGGGTTGAGCGATCTTCCGTCATCAGTCTCTGAGCTCGCGATCACGCAGGTACTCCGGGCCGAGAACCGCTTCAACGGGTTGGTGATCTCCGATTCGTTGAGTATGTGGTCGATCCAGTATCACTGGCCTGCCCCAAAGGCTGCGGAGATGGCCCTGCGTGCTGGTAACGACGTGTTGTTGTTCGACGACGAGCCCGGTGTTGCCCAGATCATTTCTGCCCTTACCGACGCAGGAAATGCCGATAAAGCGTTGGCTGCACGTGCAGTGGATGCCAATCTTCGGGTCATGGTTGCCAAGGGCATTCCGCTTTGCGAAGGAATGGCCATTACGCTCCCCGATGCCCCAAAAAAACCGCCGCTCTAAAAGTTCGTCGACAAGAGTTCAACCAAGGTCTATGTCAGGTCCCGTCTAGGTCTCTGTCAGCCGTGATGGGTTGCGATAAACGCAAAAGCGCCCAAGGCAGGACTCGAACCTGCAACCTACGGATTAGAAGGCCGTTGCTCTATCCATTGAGCTACTTGGGCATACATGGATCCGAAAATCCTTGAGCGTGCATTCTACGTTTGCCTGAGCGGATCTGGTTGGATCAATTTTGGCGAAGCAATGGTTACCTTAAGCCACGACAAGAGCTATCCCCTACAACTACGCGCTTGCCATAACAACAGCCCTCACAACACGATCGAAAGCCAGCGGTGATCTTTGGCATCAAAGCAGAGCTGCATCAAAGCAGAGCGGATCGATGCCGTCTTCATTGAAGATGATGTCAAGGTCGCATAAAAAACTGTGGCCTCCTACGATGTTGCGCATGACAACTTCCGGTGATTCCGCATCCAACGCCCAGCGACGCGTAGTAGTAACGGGCAGCAGTGGGCTTATTGGTACGGCGCTCGTTGCCGCCCTTACCGCAGCGGGGCATCCCGTCACACGTTTGGTTCGCTCAGTACCCAAGCCTGGCGACGCAATTTGGGATCCAGCCAAGGGGACGATCGATGCCTCAACCCTCGACGGCGCTTGGGCTGTCGTGAACTTGGCTGGTGCGGGGATCGCTGAAAAAAAGTGGACCGATGCCCAAAAGGCGGAGATTCTCAACAGCAGAACCACCAGCACCACGCTGCTCGCCACTACCTTGAAATCTTGTTCCAACCCGCCATCAGTGTTCGCTTCAGGCTCGGCGATTGGTATCTACGGAGACCGCGGCGAGGAAAGCCTGGGCGATGAAGCCTCAAAGGGAAAGGGCTTTCTTGCCGATGTCGTGGCGAAGTGGGAAGCCTGTGCGCAGCCAGCGATCGATGCCGGAATTCGAACCGCGTTTTTGAGAACGGGAATTGTGCAATCGGTTCACGGGGGCGCACTTAAACAGCAACTCCTTCCGTTCAAGCTGGCTTTGGGTGGACGCTTGGGTTCGGGAAAGCAATACGTTCCGTGGATTTCCATCACCGATGAGGTTCGAGCGATCCTCCACGTGTTGCACTCAAATCTTTCGGGACCGGTGAATCTTGTAGGGCCTGCACCGGTGACCAATTCGGTGTACACGAAAGCACTCGCTTCGGCCTTGCATCGCCGAACGTTGTTCCCGATTCCACTGTTCCCGCTGAAAGCTTTTTACGGCGCCGAACTTGTTCGTGAAATGTTGCTATCAGGAGCCCGTGTCCTGCCGAACAAACTTTTGGCTGATGGTTTCACCTTTACCCACAAAACGATCGAAGCGTGTCTTAGCGAAGTAATTGCGACAAACCAATAATCTCGAAGCGCTGCGGAGTAACTCCCGGTTCCCGGCACGGAGTAACTAGATTCATGGCCGTGATTGGTACTTTCAGCATGTCCAAACCCTTGACTGAGGCCTTCGATGCCGATGTGATCATTGTTGGAGCCGGGTTGGCGGGATTGGCCGCAGCAATTCATTGCGCCGAGGCAAATCTGTCGGTGATTGTCGTTGAGGCGGCCGACGGGGTTGGGGGCCGGGTTCGTTCTGATTACGTGAATGGCTTCATTCTCGATCGTGGATTTCAGGTGTTACTTACCGCTTACCCCGAAGCAAAGGCGATGCTCGATTACCGGGCCCTGGCGCTAAAGAAGTTCACGCCAGGCTCACTAGTTCGGGCCAACGGGGCAACGTCGCGAATCGCCGATCCGTTCCGGGCCCCGAAATCACTCCTCGAAACGGTGAAATCTCCGGTGGGTTCGCTGATCGACAAGGCCCGAGTTGGAGTCTTACGGATAACAAACCAGCGAGCAACGATTAGCTCGCTCTGGCAAATGCCTGAAACTTCAACCTTAGCCAGGCTCCGTGCTCTGAAATTTTCCTCCACGATGATCGAACGTTTCTTTCGACCTTTTCTTGCGGGGGTTCAACTTGATCCGAGTTTGTCGACGTCGAGTCGCGCGTTTGATTTTGTATTCAAAATGTTGGCCGAGGGCGACAACGCGATTCCGTCCAATGGCATTGGCATGATTAGTGCGCAACTGGCGGGGCGGGTTCCGGCGGGATCGATTCGTTTGAACACACGAGTTGTGGCGATTGACCATGGCTCGGTGACGTTGTTAGATCAGGCGGTGCTTCGGGCAAAGGCAGTTGTGGTGGCCACCGATGGCCCTCAGGCCGCCAAGTTGCTTGGAAATCTGATCGACTCTCCCGGTTCGAATCCCGTGAGTTGTTTGTATTTCGACGCACCGGTTGCACCCATTACTGAGGCCACAATCATGCTGAACGGGGACGGAGCATCGGGCGGTCCGGTAAACAATGTTTGCGTACCTTCGATGGTGTCGTCTTCGTATGCGCCCGCCGGAAGACATCTGGTATCGGTGTCGGTCATTGCCTCACATGCAGGGGCTCACGATGACAAATTGCGAGCAGCGGTGATTACCCAATTGCGAGGTTGGTTCGGGTCGCAAGTTGACGCATGGAATCATCTGCGCACGTATAATATTGCTCACGCTCAACCTTCGCAGGCCGCACCGGCACTGGCGAACCCGCAACGCCCCGTCGCCCTAGGAAATGGTCTTTTCGTTTGTGGCGATCACCGTGACAACGCATCAATTAACGGGGCATTGGAAAGCGGACGACGCGCCGCTGAAGCCGTAGTTCGGGACGCGTGAGAAACCACAGAGCACGTTAAGGATTCGGGATTGCCCATAAGGCCCTTAGTTTGCTTGTGTTTGGGTTGTAGCGGGTTTTCCAGGTGTAGTCGCCGGTGAGGTTGATGTGTGCCCGTCCGAGTGGTGAGAGGTGTTGGAGCAGATCGACGTCGATGGGCTGGTGAGTGGCGAGAGCGGTGGTGGCTCGTTCGAGGTAGGCGGTGTTCCAGAGCACGATTGTTGCGGTGAGGGGGTTCAGGCCTGATGCTCGGTATCGTTGTTGTTCGAAGGTGCGATCGTGGAACTCTCCAAGCCGGTAGAAGAACACGGCTTTCGCGAGTGCGTGGCGTGCTTCGCCTTTGTTGAACCCAGCGGTGGTCGTCGTCGAAGGTAGGGGGTTTGGAGCCAGTCGAGGATGACAGGGTTCGTTCGATCCGACGACGCGCGGCGTTATTGCCGGGTTCCTGGTACTCCGCTGCGACGCTCCAGTTAGTTCCTAATCAACACGCCAGTTTGGAAAGTTCCTCGGTCGGAGCGATGGCTTCCCTGAAGCGGCTAGGAATGCGCTCGCCAAGCAAACCGGCACCCCCGAAGGGGTGCCGAATAACAGTTGTTTTTGTCACACCGAAGGTTCACAAGGAAGATCACACCGCCGGTGGAACCGCTTGAGCTAGCTCGGTTTACGCAGCAGGTGTAGCGAGGCCGCCTGGATTACGGGCAACGATCTCGTCAATCATGCCGTAATCGAGGGCTTGCTGAGCGGTGAACCAACGGTCACGATCCGAGTCGGCCGAAATCTGTTCAACCGGCTGGCCAGTGTGGTGCGCAATAAGTTCGGCCATTTCCCTTTTGGTGCGCATCATGTTTTCGGCGTGAATGGCAATGTCGGAAGCCTGTCCCTGCATCTGTCCGAGCGGTTGGTGCATCAGGATGCGACCATGTGGCAACGAAAATCGCTTGCCTTTTGTGCCAGCACAGAGGAGGAATTGCCCCATCGAGGCGGCCATGCCCATACAGATAGTTGACACATCGGGACGAACAAATTGCATGGTGTCATAAATGGCCATACCGGCATAGACCGATCCGCCTGGAGAGTTGATATAGAGGTAAATATCGCGCTCTGGATCCTCAGCATCGAGCAGGAGGAGCTTGGCGGTGATGTTGATAGCCGAATCGTCGGTGACTTGGCCGTTGAGGAACACAATGCGTTCCTTAAGCAAGCGGTCAAAGACATCGCCTCCGGGAGTCATGGCGGTTGAAGCAGTGATAACGGGCAAATCCATGGGATCAGGATAGGTCCCCCGAGCCACATAGTTGCGGAGCATTGGGGTTTCTTGGGAAAATTGCGACGGCGTAGGTAGTTCGGCGATTAACATTGTGGGTGTCATACCCTGCGGGCGTGGCGGAATTGGCAGACGCGCCAGCCTTAGGAGCTGGTATCGAAAGATGTGCAGGTTCAATTCCTGTCGCCCGCACCAACACAACCGACACAACCAACACAACCAACATAGCAAACCAACAAAACGCCAGCCTCCGAGCTTGAGTTCGATCCATCAGCTGAGCCGGCCAAACGAAGCCGTGCAATTTCCTCAGCAGTGTTCCGAGCATTCTCAGTAACCCTATGCTGGCGATCTATGGGACTTCTTTCTTGGATTTTGGTAGGCCTCGTCGGCGGTTCACTGGCCCAATCGGTCACCGGTCAAGAGAAAAAAGGTTGCGTCTATACGCTCATCATTGGGGTTATCGGCGCACTGATAGGCGGCTTCTTGTTCAACCGTTCAGGCACGAACAGCTCCCTCACTGGGTTCAACCTGCGGTCGGTGTTCACCGCATTTATTGGTGCTTGCGTGCTTTGCTTCATCATGAAGTTCGCACGGAAACGCTAGTCACCGTCCAAGAGTCAAGCAGTTTCAAAGCGACGAGCCCTAGAAACCATGGAGTCACCAACTGCTAGGTGGAAGTAAACGGCGGTGAGTCGGCAGTGGCGGCGAGATATCCAATGATGGCAAATTCGATTTCGCGTATTACCCCTCGCCGCTGAGAGAGCGGTACGCGGTCCGCTAGGCCCAACAATGACCGGGAGATGTCAGCAATAACGCGGGACCGTAAGAGTCTTGTCGCTGGGGCAATATCGGGACGGCGGACGGCAAAAATACTCTCGATTCCCGCCACGAAGCCTTCTTGGAGTCGTTCACCTGCGCTGGCCAATTGAGGGGAAGTTAGGCGCCCATTAAGAAGCGGTACTGCCCCTGGATGTTCTCGATAGAACCCGTCGAGCGCAGCAATGATGTGAGTTACGAGTGCTTCTGGACTGGTTGCTGGTTCATCGACAAGGTGCTTGTTGTAAAGGTCGCCAATCCGTTCTACGTAGCGGTCCGCTAGGGCTTGAGCGAGAGCTTCTTTGTTAGGAAAAAACTCGTACAACGAGCCAATGGAGGTTTCTGCCTGTTGAGCAATCGCATTGGTTGTGGCGGCCTCATAGCCAACTTCAGCGAACACTTGCTCAGCGGTGTCGAGGATACGCTCGAGGCGCTCCTGGGCTCTGGCTTGGCGGGGTCTACGACGAAGTGGGCTGGCAGTCATTTCCTTGACAGTTTGGCATTGCTGGAAGACCCTGCGCAGGAACTGCATATTGGCCACAAAGATGTGAAGCTCAAATTCGCCTCAGTTTCGGTTGCGCTGAAGGAGGTCGACGATGAGGGTGGCGGGTGGCTCATTGCGGTTGCAAACACACCTGACACTTGACTTTTGTCACCAGTTAGCGCAAAATCTGAGCAATTGCTCGGGTTCGAGGGACTTCGAGTTGTCAAACTTTCTGGAGGATTCCCGCCATGCCGTACAACGTTGACGAACTTTTGACCGCCCGTGAACGTCTCCGGGCCGACGCAAACGATGTTGAAGCAATCATGGCTATGACCAATCGCGATGCAAAGGCTGAGCTCTCTGCGGTGCAATCAAACTTCGATTCGATCTTCACGTGGAACTACACCAAGGGCACACGTCCTGCGCTGAACAAGCTCTACGAGAAGGCCAAGGGGAGCCAGTGGGATGGCGAAAAAGATCTCGATTGGTCCATCACCGTCGACGAGGAGAAGGTAGCCAACGACCTGGCCATCGCCGCACCTGAGGCCGGATGGTTGCGTCAGCGGGCCGAAGAAGAAGGGATCATCAAGGGCTGGGGAGACAAAGAATGGTTGCAGTTGGGCATGGAGGGCCAGAATTGGCGGCTCTCGCAGTTCATGCACGGCGAGCAGGGCGCTTTGATCTGTACCGCTCGCATCACCGAAACGGTCCCCTGGTACGACGCCAAATTGTTCGCTGCCACCCAAGTTGTCGATGAGGCCCGTCACGTTGAGGTGTTTGCCAAGTACCTCGAAACCAAGCTCAGTGGTTACTACCCAATTAATGCCCATCTCGAAGCGTTGCTGAACGACATCATCTCCGATAGTCGTTGGGACATGACGTATTTGGGAATGCAAATCATGGTGGAAGGTTTGGCTCTGGCTGCGTTTGGTTTCATGCACATGATCACTAGCGAGCCTTTGTTGAAGCAGCTGCTGCGTTACGTGATGAGCGACGAAGCCCGCCATGTTGCCTTTGGCGTTATTTCGCTCAAGGAGGCCTACGAGGGTATGAGCGGCGCGGAGATTCGGGAACGCCAAGAGTTTGCCTTTGAGGCCGGCCTTCGCATGCGTGACCGTTTTTTGATGCAAGAAGTGTGGGATCGCATGGGCGTCGATGTGAAGAAGATGGTGAAACTCCAGCTGTCGATTCCCAACGAGTACAAAGATTTCCAGAAGTTGTTGTTCTCCAAAATCGTGCCGAACTGTCGGAAGCTTGGTTTGTTGGATGCTGGCGATGGCTGGTTACGACAGAAGTGGACCGATCTTGGCGTGATCGAATTCGAAAACTGGGCCGATACGGGCGAAGAGTATGCCGATCTCGATGCCGTCGCTGCCGATCGCGAAGCTGCCGCGGCTTAGCGTTCCAACGTCGAAAAACCGAAGCCGTAGATTGGGTTGAATTCGAGCAATACTTGCCCGTGATGCCTGAATCCGAACATCACAACATGCTTCGTGACCAAACTCTGAGTGCCATTGGCTTCGACGCCGACGACACGCTTTGGCATAACGAGGATCACTTCGCGGCGACCGAGGAGGCCTTTGCTGATTTATTAGCACCGTGGGCAACTCCTGAACAAGCGAGCGAATCGTTGTTGGCCACCGAGATTCACAATCTGGAACTCTTTGGATATGGCGTGAAGAGTTTCACCCTTTCCATGATCGAGTCAGCTATGGAACTCAGCAACGGCGAACTCTCGTCGGCGGATTTGGTCATGTTGTTGGAGCGGGGCAAGGAGATGTTGGCTAGGCCCGCCGAGATCATTTCTGGCGTGCACGATGTTCTGGAGCACTTGAGTAGCAGCCACCGATTGGTGGTGATTACCAAGGGTGATTTGCATCATCAAGAGCGCAAGATTTTGCACTCCGGTGTTGCGCATCACTTTAATGCCGTTGAGGTTGTTTCCGAGAAAGATTCGCAAACCTATGCGCGCATACTGCACCGTAACGGGATAGATCCGGCACGGTTCTTGATGGTAGGCAATTCGTTAAAATCCGACATTGCCCCTCCTGTAGCGCTCGGCAGTTACGGTGCCCATATTCCTTATGCCTTCACCTGGGCTCACGAGCAGGTTTCAGTTACGGCGACTCCTGAGAACCCATCCTTCCTCGAGGAAACCGAAAGCTCCGGGCCTCAGCGAACCTTTACGTTGTCGACCATTCTTGAGGTGCCCGCCCTCGTGGCACAACTAGAGAGCAGGTGGCGGATAGACGCTAGGTAGCGGAGGGAGGTAGTGGAGGGCAGGTAGCGGAGGGAGGTAGCCACCCAACACCTCACACATCTGACGCCGGAGGCTTCGCCAACGCAACTCCGCCCATCTCCACTGAGCGGTTCTGGCCGATGGGGCTGTAGATCGCTTCTACGAGCGCTGTCACGCCATTTTGAGATCTGAGGCGGCAATGGCCCAAGCTAAACCTTCAGCCGGGTCTTCGATAGCTAGACGCAAGGCCCATCCAGTTGCTGGGCTGCCATCGTCCCACCAATACCAGCGAAGTTCCGAGGCGGCCTGACCCAGTTCATCGGGTTCTATGTCGTCTTGGCCATCAAAACCGGCAAGATGTTGCAGTGCCCACCATGCTGCGGCACGACCTGAAGCTGCGCCTCGCCGACGTCCCTGCGCTCCCCCACTCGCCGCAGCCCAGGCCATGTGGGCCATAGCTTCGTCGGGGCCGATGAGCGCCCGCCGATGATTTGAGCAACCCAGCGTGGCCACGGCGTCTTCGGCGTTTCCCCGAACGGCAATAGTGTCGACGCGTCCGTTAGATCCACTGATCCACGCAGCCACGAGATCTCGAAGGCAGCGAAGCGTTTCGGGGTCCTCGATCGCTTTGGAGTTTCGTTTGCGAGAAGCGCTTAGGGTTTCAAAGAACAACGGGACGGGCGGGCTGATGAACGTTGCTTCGCTTGGCTGGTAGTCGGCGATTTCATATTCGGGTTCCCAATCAGCCAAGAGCAGAGGAACTGAGAGCACATCAGCAAACGGTACGTCCTCTTGATCGAACTGTTCGCCTCGCAATGCGCATTCATGGGCAACCATTCCTGCTTCAGGGGATTGCGGCAGGTATTCCCTAAGCGCGCTGAATCTATGTGTACTTGCCATTACTTCAGCAAACGGTCCGAGGGTAAATCGCTCAGAACTTGATCCCAGCACTTTTGCGGCAAAAGACGCTGGGGCATCGAGGGCGAGACGGTATTCAGCGTAGGCAGCTGCAGGCCACAGTTGCTTGCCCCTAGTGAGTGCAGCACGGCATCGATCGCGTAGATCAACCACTAGCGGCCAGTGCTCATCGAAGCCCCACCGGTCGATCAGCGCGGTCAGCCCATCGAGGTCGCCGAGAGACACTGCTTTGTCGTTATCTTGTTCGCCGCTCGACACAGTCGCAAACGTTATCCGTGTTCGATTCCCCGTGCGCATTGGACGTACAAAATTCCTCCGAATTACAAGGTGGGCAGGAATTTAGACGAGTAATTGAACAACACCTATCGCTTACCCTTCCAAGCAAAGTTGACCAGCATTCCCCTCGTCACTTCCCGTTTCTCGGTACCTCAAAGCGCACCTCGGCGCACGGAAGCCATCACCAACGCAAGGAGGCTTGGGACATCACGCCCGAAGCAGCGCAGCGAGAGCCTCGAACGCCCTGGATCGGTGAGAAATAGTGTTCTTCACCGCTTCACCCAATTGGGCGAAAGTGCGCTGTTCAGCGACAAGTTGAATCGGAGCGGCGCCGGCCGGGACAGCTTCGAGTGGGGCGAATACGGGGTCATATCCAAAACCACTGTCGCCCTGCACTTCGGTGGTGATGATGCCCTGCACTCGACCTTCGGCCCATACTTCGGTACCGTCGGGCCAGGCGACGATAGCGACCGTAGCAAATGACGCCGTCCGTTCGGCGGGCAGCGACGCTCCAACCCGGCTCAGTTCGCTAAGCAGTTTTTGGCAATTTTCTGAGTAGGTCGCGTGTTCTCCGGCGTACCGGGCGGTGTAGACCCCAGGATCACCGCCAAGCGCGTCAACAAACAATCCGGTGTCGTCGGCAACAGCAGGCTTCTGGGTGGCTTGGGCAAGGGCGTGGGCCTTCAGCCGAGCGTTACCAAGGAGAGTGTCGGCGTCTTCGATCACTTCCTCAACATCGTCGGGCCGCGGAAGCACAACGAGATTGGGCAACGTTGAGCGTAGGAGAGCTTCTATTTCTGTGACTTTGTGGGGATTGGCCGAAGCCATGACAACCTCAACGAGTGCGTGCGGCTTGCGTGCACTATCGCGTAACTGGTTCACGGGCTTTAGTACCCAACACCAAAGGCGGTCCACAGACCGTTGGCGTCAATCACCAATTTGGTGTCCACGTAGCGTCCCTTTGATCTGGTTTGGTCGATGTCTTCAGGGTTAAATCCGAGCTGGGCCAATACCGATTCGTCTTCAAGGGTCCAGTCCTTGGGTTCTTTCAGGGCTACTGCGGGCCAAACCGTTGCCCCCCGCGCGTCTTTGCCCGGGGCGAGTTCCAGGATTTTCGCGAT
This sequence comes from Acidimicrobiia bacterium, assembly GCA_043754155.1. Classification (GTDB taxonomy): domain Bacteria; phylum Actinomycetota; class Acidimicrobiia; order Acidimicrobiales; family JANYDT01; genus JANMZO01. Next base: position 8,735 of record JAYUVJ010000461.1, on the reverse strand, counting down.
GCGAGCCAGTTCATCGATTCCGCTGGAATCAAATTGTTCTTTCCATACCTTGGTTGGGCCACGCTCTCCCAGAATTCCCCATCGGAACCTGCGATCACCAATGATGTCGCGTAGGCCGTCGTAATTATGGATGATCGCCGCACCGTAAATCGAGTTTGCGGTAGCCAGCACCGATTCGCTGATTGGTGTGCCATCGGCAAAGTTACGCGCCACTCCGTTCCCGTGGGGGATAGTGGTGGGAGGAATAGTCGTGGGGGGTATGGTCGTGGGCGCTACGGTAGTGGTGGTGGCTTCGGTGACTGGTGTGGATTCAGAAGCAGCGGTGGTCTCACCGGCGGAGGCGATGGTTGGTGCAGCCACGGGTGTGTCGCTGTCAGCGGTTTGTGAATCGGGTACGTTTCCTGCAGTATCGGTGCAACTCGCAGGTACAACGAGTGAGCTAGCTACCACCAAGCAAACTGCCACTCGCTTGAGGCTTCGATGCAAAGTTGTTTCTGCCAATCGATAGATCGAAGGTGTTCGGCTCAGCATCAGACTCGCCGCGAGGGTGGATTGGCTAGCACGAGTTGCTGTTCGGCCAAGATGCGCTCGATACCAGCTTCGGCCAGCCCGAGCATCGATTCGAGTTCACCACGCGCGAAAGTCATACCTTCAGCGGTTCCTTGCACTTCGGCGAAACGTCCTTCAGAGGTCATCACCACGTTCATGTCCACGTCGGCGGTTGAGTCCTCGGAGTAGTCAAGATCCAACATTGGAATTCCGCCGACGATTCCTACACTGATGGCGGCACACGCTGCGGTGAGTGGATTCCGTGGAATGGAGCCGGCTTGTACCAACCGCGTGCAGGCGTCGTGCAGTGCCACATACGCTCCACAGATGCTGGCGGTTCGGGTGCCGCCGTCGGCTTGGAGAACGTCGCAATCAAGCACGATTTGGCGTTCACCCAAGGCTTTCATATCGGTTACCCCTCGCAGTGCCCGTCCGATGAGGCGCTGAATTTCTTGGGTTCGTCCCGATTGTTTGCCTTTGGCGGCTTCACGATCGTTGCGTTCTGGGGTCGCGCCCGGCAACATCGAGTATTCGGCCGTGACCCAACCTTTTCCGGAATTTTTCATCCAACGGGGTACGTCTTCGTCGATAGATGCGGTACAAAGCACTCGGGTGCGCCCAAAGCTGACCAGCACAGATCCTGCGGCAAATTCGGTGTAATCACGGGTGAAGGTGATGGGGCGAAGATCGGCTCGTGTTCGGTCATAACTGCGTGAAGACATTGCTCCAGGCTAAACCGATGAGGCGGTGCGCAGGGTGCAATGCAGTTCCGCAAACGTTTTTCGAGAGCCAAATCAAGCCCGCTGACCAAATGAAGTGATTTAGAAGTAGACGATCTTCTTGGCGCGATCGGTTACTTCGTCGATGTCGCCAGAGTATGCGCCAGTCGACAGATACTTCCATCCTCCGTCACACACAATGGTCACAATGACGCCTTCTTCGATTTCTTCGGCACATTTCGCAGCCGCAGCCATGATGGCGCCGGAGGAAATGCCAGCAAAGACGCCAGCTTCGCGGACCATGCGACGGGTCCACTCGATGGATTCTTTAGGGTGAACCACTTTTTTGCGATCAAGAATATCGAAGCCGTTGTTGTCACTGAAGACTTCGGGGATGTAGCCGTCGTCGAGATTGCGTAGTCCATCAACCATTTCGCCGCTTGGTGGTTCTACCGCCCATATTTGCACAGAAGGCTTCACACTTTTGAGGTACGACCCCACGCCGACGAGGGTTCCTGCGGTTCCGAGTCCGGCGATGAAGTGAGTGATTTCTGGACAGTCTTTGTAGATTTCAGGTCCGGTGCCGTTGAAGTGCGCAGCGGGGTTTGCGGGGTTGCCGTATTGGTAAAGAAAGACCCATTCGGGGTTTTCTTTGGCCAGGCGCTGCGCTAGGCGGACCGCACCATTGGAACCTTCCGAGCCCGGCGAATCGATGATGTCCACGTCGTAGGCCTCAAGCATTTGACGGCGTTCAGGGCTCACGTTGGTGGGCATCACGATCTTGAGTTTGTAACCCTTAAGCGCGCAGACGAGTGCCAAACCAATACCGGTGTTGCCACTGGAGGGTTCCATGAGGATGGAACCGGGAACCAAGCGACCATCGCGCTCGGCGGCTTCGATCATGTTGAGGGCGATTCGGTCTTTTACGCTGCCGCCCGGGTTTTGGCCTTCAAGCTTGGCGTAAATCTTCACGCGCGGGTTGGGGCTCAAAATGGAAACATCCACCATTGGGGTGTTGCCGATGAGTTCCAGGGGACTACGAACGATGGCCATGGGTGCCTTTTCCCGAGTTGTGCCGAATTGTGCCGAATTGGGCCGAATTGTGGTGAACTATGCCGAGTTATGGTGAACTGCTGAGCAATTGGTTCCAGGTTCAACGGAACCCTTCGACTTCTTAGATCGCTCCGCCAGCGACTGCGGGAAGAATGGAGATCACGTCGCCGTCTTTGATGGGCGCTTCGAGTTTGCCGATGTACCGCACGTCATCATCGTTTACGTAGAGGTTAACGAACTTGTGAAGGTTGCCGTCTTCGGTGACGATTTGTCCCGCTATGCCCGGGAATTGAGTAGTGAGGTCGGTGAGGACTTCCCCTACGGTCACGCCCGTTACGGCCACCTTGGCGGCTCCACCGGTGTGGACACGAAGAATGGTGGGGATTCGGATGTCAACGGTGCTCATGTTTACCTCTTGTTGCGGCCGGTGTGGCCAAGTTGTGGCTTGTTGAATATTTTTGGACTGCGCGGATTGCGTGCTTGTATCCTAATTCCTGACCAACGTTATCGGGATTCCAGAAATTCCGGAACCACCGGTCGTTTGCCACGAGAGCGTAGAACGCACATTCGGAACTTAGTGCGGGCCTAGCGGTCTAGCGCGTGACAGTAACGGGCTCCTCGACAATTGTTCCGTGAACGATGCGGTAGCTGCGCAACACCGGGGCATCGTCTCGCAAGGAAACAATCACGTAGTGCCAGCCGGGATCGGGGGATTGGGCGACGTCGGTCGGCGACGGATAGGCGGTGGTATGGGTGTGGCTATGCATCACGCCAATGACTTCGTACCCGTCGGCTTCGGCATCGAGTTCGGCCCGAAGATGCGCTTTGGGCGGGATTGTGTAGACCTTTGAGGAGTTGGCGTCGTTCTCAGTGGCTATGAACCGAACACATTTGGCCGTGGAGTTTGATCCTCCGCCCGCGGTACCGACGATCAGTCCACACGCCTCCATGGGCAAGCCGTCGTAGGAATGGGCGATCATTTCGGCGTAAGCGCGGCCTGTGAGTTGCAACACGGCCATTACGGTACTCCCCTGAGTGCGCACCCGTTTGTTCCTGCCGCTTCACCGTTGGGCACTCAACGCGCTCAGACACTTCATTTGGACAGGGCTATTTGCGCTTCAAGGATCGGCCTACTCGTGCAGAATGGATACTCCATGGTTGCGCCGAAGCAGATTGTCCAAAACAAACCCAAAAAGACCGCCAAGGCTCTAGCCGGGTCTACTGGTGGCGACAAAAAAGTCATTGCCTCCAATCGCAAGGCCAAGCACGATTTCGAGATTCTCGATACCTATGAGGCTGGCATCGTCTTAGTGGGTAGCGAGGTGAAATCGCTTCGTGACGGCATGGTTCAGGTGCGCGACGCCTATGCCCGGGTTGAAGGTAACGAGATGTTGTTGTTGGGCGTCAACATTTCGCCGTATTCCTTCGCCCATGGTTTTGGCGCCCACATTCCCGATCGCGGCCGCAAACTGTTGATGCATCGTTGGGAAATCAACGAGCTCAAGATGCGCATGGCCCAGGATCGATTGTCGTTACTTCCGCTGTCGTTCTACTTTTTGAATGGGCGCGTCAAGGTGGAGCTAGCCCTAGGCCGCGGACGCAAAACGCAAGACAAGCGCGATGCCTTGGCCGATCGCGATGCCAAGATGGATATGGATCGGGCCATGAGCACGAATCGAAAAGCGGTCCTCACCCGTCGTCACAATCTCTTGACCTAGCCACAAACTGTTGATCTAGCTACGAGCTGTTTACCTAGATACGAGCTGTTTACCTAGTTACGAGCTGTCGATCTAGCTACGAGCTGTTTACCTACCTGCAAGCGGGTAGGCGAAGCCGGTTGAGGCGCAGCCGGTTGAGGCGCTTGCAGATTTCGCCTACGTTCGGGTGATGTCTGAGAATTCCGTAGCTGCCTTGAGAGATCTGGCGGCCCAACGGGTTCGAGTTGCTGATCTTCATGAGGCGTGGGCTACGGCTCGACGAGTTCCGGGATGGGACGGCAACATCGTGGCCATCGCCCCATTGAGCGGTGGCATTACCAATCGAAATTTTGTGGTTCGGCTCAGCCAACTAGCAAAGGAGTTTGACCGGCCAAATTCATTTAGTGCCCGCGTTCCCGATACCTATGTCTTGCGGTTGTGCGGGAAGGATACAGAACTGCTCGGTATTGATCGTCACGTTGAACAGGTTGCCGCTTCGAGGGCTGCGGCGTTGGGTTTCGCTCCCCCGGTTGAGGGTTTCTTGGAGCCTGAGGGCTATCTAGTGACGGGGTTTGTGGAGGCCGTGCCCGTACCAGATCTCTCGGTCGACGACGTCATGGCACAGGTCGGTTCGATTCTTCGCAGAACTCATGACGGCCCGGGGCTGGCTTCTACGTTTGATTGTTTTGGTATCGCTGGACGGTATGCCAAGACCGCAGAGCGCCGAAAGGTAAGTGTTCCAGTGGAGTTGGTACGCGCACAGATGGTCAGCGCGCAGATTGCATCCGCATTTGGTATGTTCCCGGAACCCCTAGTGCCTGCACACAATGACTTGCTCAACGCAAATTTTATGCGTGATCGTTCCGGCCAAGTGTGGTTGATCGATTGGGAGTATGCAGGCATGAATAGCCGCTGGTTCGATCTCGGTAACCTGGCCACGAATAATGAGCTTGATTCCTGGGGTCGGGATGCCCTGCTTCAGGCTTACGCTGGTTCGGTCGCTCCAGGAGGCCAAGCACGAATCACATTGATGATGGTGATGAGTGATCTTCGTGAGGCCATGTGGGGTGTGGTGCAACAAGCTATTTCTGCCCTTGACGTTGATTACGTCGCCTACGCAGCGCTTCACTTTGATCGTCTACTCACTAACGCATCGACGCCGGAGTTCACCCAAGCCTTAGCCGATACTCGCTCGTTCCCTCCCCCAGTAATCACCCCGATAGTCACCCCAATAATCACCCCAAGAATCAACGCCGGTTAGCCCAGGGCAGGTTTCGGAACAGCTGAAGCACGGAGGGTCACGAGCGAGAACAGGAACAACCCGCCAGCAAGTGCAGACCCGATCAGCGAAAGAGTGTGATATGCGAGCATATCTTTGATGAATCCGGAGCTAAAGGCGGCCGCTCCTCCACACAGGCTCATGATGAGATCAACAGAACCCTGTACACCTACTTTTTCGCGTGCCGGAACGTTGTCCGATACCAGGGCGGTGCCGGAAATCATCGATCCGCTCCAGCCCAGGCCAAGCAGGAATAGGCCAAGAAAAAGGAGCGGCGGTTCGGTTCCTGCGGCTGCGGATACGAGTGTGGCGGCCACCATGATCGAAGCCCCGAGCAGGATAGTTCGGAGGCGTCCCCAACGGTCGGAAAGCCGTCCGACAAAGGGGGCTAGGCCATACATGCCCACGACGTGGAGTGCGATGACGTAGCTAGATTCTCCGTCATGACCGTGTTCGCGCATATGCAGGGGAGTCATGGTCATTACGGCAACCATGGCGGTTTGTGAGACGACCATCGAGACGAATCCGAGCGTGGCCAAACGGCTTTGGCGCACCACTCCAACCGAGTGTCGGAGCCTCGGCACACTGATGCGAGCCGAACCAGTTACGCCGCCGGCAACGACGAGTGGATCTGGTCTGAGGCGAATGGCCGTATTGATAATCGCGCCTACTAACAACATGATGGCGAACAGATACGGTCCACTGAAGTCGACCAACCCCCACGAGACAGCCAGTTTGCGGAGTCGCTCCACCAGTACAAGCGAGAGCACCGCGCCAAAGGTGGAGCCAAACATCAACGTGCTCATCGCTTGGGCCCGTTCAGTTGGCAGGGTGAGATCCGCTGCGGCGTAACGCGCCAACAGATTGGTGCCCTGACCTACACCGAAGAACAATGAGCCAAACAGAAAGATCCACAACGATGTCCGTTCGATTCCCAGCACTACAACCAAGCCGCCGAGCAACGAAAGTATGTAGCCCAGCGTTAATCCTGGTCGTCGTCCGCGAGCTTTCATGATGCCTGAAAGCACTAATCCAGCAACCGCTCCGCCGAGGGTAACCATGGCCGAAGAAGAACCGGCCCATCGCGATCCACCAAGTACGGTGCCTACGAATCGTCCGCCCACACTTACGGCCACGCTGATTCCGGCGGATCCCATAACTTGGCCGACAAACAGCACTTGCAGCAATTTGCGTTGCAGAGCCTTGCGCTCAGGTTCGCTCATCGTTTCGAGCGTGGGGTTCACCGGGTACGGGGCGATAGCCATGCCTGCACCCTAACCGCCGTGTTCCAACCCGATCTGGTCCATTTCTCCGTTTGGGCAATACCGTCAGTCTCAGCGTGGTGCCAGCACTCCTCATCTGCCCATGCCCATGCGGCTTTCCCGATTAGTCCCGCTAGTCAAATTGGATTGACTTGGTCGGACTTGGTCGGACTTGGTCAATCTGGATTGGCTTGGTCAGACTTGGTCTTGGTTGGCTTGGTTTGCTCGGTTGGTCGGTTGCTTGGTGTCGTATCCGCATGACTGGTGTCAGGTTGGCTAGCAAGCAAGACTGACGAGATGGCTGTGGATACCTCCTCGTTGCAAGCACACGCAGAATCGGCTTTGGGGGCAGCGGTTGCGCAAGATTTGCCGTCCCGGGCGCGGATTGTGGTGATCGGGGGCGGGATTGCAGGCGGGTCGATTGCCTTTCATCTGGCCGAGCTGGGTTGCAAAGATGTGGTGGTGTTGGATCGTCACGAACTCACGAGTGGGTCGACGTTTCACAGTGCGGGCCTGGTTGGCCAGCTGCGTTCTTCACTGCCGCTTACTCGGATGATGATGCATTCCGTGGAGGTGTACAAGCGTCTCGAAGCTATGGGGGCGAACACCGGCCGGTTTACTGATTGGACGCAGACGGGGTCGTTGCGTTTGGCCTCTACCGATGAGCGGTGGGAGGAACTAAAGCGACAGCATGGGTGGTCAAAAACCTTTGGTCTGGAAACTCATTTGCTCTCCCCCACCGAGGCGCAGAATCTGTTCCCGTTGATGACCACCAAAGATGTTCGTGGCGCGCTCTATATGGCGACGGATGGGCATCTCGACCCTTCATCGGTTACCAATGCGTTCTTTGGCGCGGCGAAAGATATGGGCATAACCATCCGTACGCATACCAATGTCACGGGATTTGTGTTGCGCAACAGCCGAGTGCATGGCGTTGAAACCAACCGCGGCACCATCGAGTGCGATTCGGTGATTATCGCTGGCGGGATGTTCTCAACGCAGATTGCTGCATTGGCCGGGGTGAACGTGCCGATTGTGCCCATGGCCCATCAGTACCTATTTACCAAGCCGATTAAGGGTGTACATCGGGAACTGCCATCGATGCGGGATCCCGACAAGTTGGTGTACTTCCGCAACCAGGGGGGCGGTTTGGTGATGGGTGGCTATGAGCGCAATCCCATGCCGTGGTCGCTCAACGGTGTGCCTCGTGATTTCAATTACCGGTTGCTCGACGCTGATTGGGGCCGGTTTGAACCGTTGATGCATGCGGCCATTGAGCGGGTTCCGGTGATGGAGAATGCCGAGATTTTGCAGTTGCTCAACGGCCCTGAAGGTTTCACTCCGGACAATGAATTCATTCTCGGCGAATCAGAAGTACACGGACTATTCGTCGCCGCCGGGTTCTGTGCCCATGGCATTGCCGGTGCAGGTGGAGTTGGACGGGTCATGGCCGAGTGGGTTCTCGATGGGGAGCCGAGTTTCGATACGTGGAAAATGGATATCCGCCGGTTCGGTCCGCATTTCCGTTCTCGTGAGTTCGCGCTCGCCCGTACCTATGAGGTCTATTCCACCTACTACGACATTCACTATCCCAATGAGGAACGCCGTGCAGGTCGTCCGTTGCGACGCAGTGCCACCTATCCTGCTCTGGTTGTCCTCGGTTGTGAGTTCGGCGAGAAGAGCATGTGGGAGCGCCCCAATTGGTTCCCGTCCAACGATGCGGCGGGACGCTATGAGCACCTACGACCCAGTGGTTGGGCTGGCCAGCATTGGCATTGCTCCATCATTGCCGAGGCTCTGGCGTGTCGAACCACAGCTGCTCTATTCGATGAATCCAGCTTCGCTAAGTTCCGTATCGAAGGCCCCAATGCGTTGGCACTGTTGCAACGATTATGTGCCAACGATGTCGACAAGCCCGTAGGCGCGCTTACCTATACCCAGATGCTCAATGAGCGAGGCGGAATCGAGTGCGATTTCACCGTCACCCGATTGGCTCTTGATTCGTTCCAAATTGTTACAGGCACGGCATTTGGTTTGCACGATCGAGGGTGGATTTCCAAACAAGCCGAGTTGCTACCCGAGGGTTCTGGCGTTCGCATCACCGATGTCACCGCCGCCTACACGTGCCTGGGCCTATGGGGACCGCGGGCTCGGGATATTCTCAGCGCGCTTACCT
>JAYUVJ010000460.1:0-5075 GCA_043754155.1 Acidimicrobiia bacterium | reverse complement strand
TGTTGGTGGCCGCGATTTGGGGATACAACTTTGTACCGGCCCGCTACGGCATTGCGCAGTTTCCGCCCTTGCTCTTCGCCGCACTCCGTTTCGCCGTAGTTGCGATCCCGGCGGTGTTTTTCATCAAGCGTCCGAAAGTTGCTTGGCGATCCATTATCGGTGTGGGCATGTTTATGGGCGTCGGACAATTTGGCTCCCTGTACGTCTCGATGCACAACGGAATGCCAGCAGGCTTAGCTTCGATCGTGATGCAAATGCAGGCTCTGTGGACGGTGTTGTTTGCCGTTTCGTTCCTTGGAGAGCATCTGCAGAGCCGCCACGTCATTGGCATGGTGGTCGCTTTTGCCGGGCTTGGTGTGATCGCCGCAAACCGAGCGGCAGCAACGCCGTGGAGTGCTCTAGGGCTCTGCATCTTTGCTTCGGTCTGTTGGGCATGCTCCAACATCACCACTCGCAAAGCTCGTTCCATCGAACCTTTTGCGCTTATTGTTTGGGCTTCGGCTGTGGCCCCGGTTCCTCTGTTGGGGTTGTCGTTTCTGGTCGACGGGGGAGCGAAGATCAGTGCATCGTTCCAGCACGTGTCATTAAAGGCCGTCTACGGCATAGTGTTTGCCGGGTTCATAGGTACTATCGGTGCATATGGTTTATGGAGCAAGCTGCTCGCATCCCGCCCTGCTTCGGAAGTGGCCCCCTATTCACTTCTTGTGCCGTTCTTCGGGATCAGTTCTGCGTGGCTCTTCTTGAAGGAACGTCCAGCGACTGCGGAACTGATTGGCGCGGCCGTCATGATTTTGGGTGTGGCAATCGTGAGTGGGCTGCGATTTCGTTCACGAATTGTTCCTGGCGATAGCCGCTTCGGGCATACAAGCCTAACGATCAAAAACCCGAATGAGCCGAATGACTTGGACGCTTCGCTCGCTTACGCCCCGGCAGACTGAACCAAGATGGTGAACGAATGAACGCGCAGGGTCGTTGGTCGGGCGGGTTCCTTCCTAAACCATGGGCCAGGGGTAGGCATAATCTGAATGCGGCGACGGAAACGTGGGTTTGTGAATCAGCTTGCGGGCTCGTTCTATAAGTACGCGTATTTCGTTGCCGTCAAGAAGTGCATCGAGCGCTCCGAGCGAACCTGGGGTTGTATCGGCAAGTCGCTCGATAGCGGGGGACAGGATTTTGGGAATCCGGTCGCCAGCAAAATCCCACATCACGGTACGGAGTTTGAACTCCTCATGGAAACACAACCCGTGGTCGATCCCCCATATCCCATTGTTTACATCAACCAGTACATGGCCGCTTTTGCGATCAGCATTGTTTGCCAACAGATCCAGTGTCGCCAACATCCGCAGCGACGGTAACAACGTCTTACGCTCGCCAATAGCTTCCATCAATGTGAAGTAATGCTGATCAAAATCGGCATCCACAAACAATTGCACCGAACCAACACCGAAATCGCCATCGCGAAGTACCGTGCGCGGAATTACATCCCACCCAAGAAAAGCCGCTAGTTCGTACATCGCCACTTCGCGTTGATAGAGGCCGGTTGGGAAGTCCCACAGCGGGCGTTCGCCTTTGTGGGGCTTGTAAATGGCCTTTACTGCTCGACCCGCCGCGAGCGCTTTCTCAACGGGTTCGCCACTCTCAAAGCCAAGAGTTACTAGAAAGGTGGCATTCGAACTCCACGGCATTCGACCGTCGATGGACATGATTCCATCACGAAGAACATCAACACCACCGGATGTGAGTGCAAGCCCTGGCGTACATGGTTCCGGTTCGACGGGTAAGTCGGTTGAGCGTAACGCTGGTTCGTGTGACGATTTCTGTGTCACCGGTTTTCTTACCGCCTCGAGCGACGACTGATCTTCTGGGGAGGGCACGAGCAAGGCTTAGTTGTAGCAAGCGCAGGTGTAACCGTCGCTGTCGATGGAAGCGCTGCAAAGGACGCAGGTGGGACGGCCGGCGCTCACGATGTCGCGAGCATGAGTGGCAAAAGTGACTGCCTGTGGTCGAGTCAAAAAGAAGCGGGCCTCGCTGCTCTCTTCGCCGGTTTGTGTCATCTCCTCAAGAACGATGACCAAACGGTCCGTGGTGCCCTCATACCCAATGCCAATCGATCCAACCGGCCATTCGTTGAACACCGGAAGATCAAGAGGTGACCACGTAGCTGGCGGTTCCTGGGTGGAGGCAGGAGGAATGTCCTTGAGCATTTTGGACAACGCGTCCACCAGGGCAACTACTTGCACCTTTTCAGCCTTGAAGGACAGCAACACGCGGGGCGCTGCCACCTGAAAAAAGAATGTGCGTTCCCCGGGCAATCCAATCGTGCCAACAACGAATCGATCGACGGCTTCCAATTCAAACGTGCTCATGCCTTTCTCCCTACATCCGCTACCGGTTCTTCATTGAATGGTTCTTGATTGAACATGGACCTCATGAGGGGGTCAGCTTTCCAAGGGCACCTGTGTCATTCACCGTGAGCACTTGTGGTCCGGTCAATCCGTACATGACGGCCGTAACAGAACAGGTGCTAATCGAAATGCGTTGGAACAAATCAAGGTGGGTGCCGAGGGCATCGGCAACAGCCGCCTTTATGGGATCGGCATGGCTGAAACAAACAACGACGCCTCCAAGATGACGCTCCCTCAATATGGAGAGTGCACTTACTATACGCGTTTGCATTTCCAAAAAGGATTCGCCATTAGGAAACCGAAAACTCGAAGGGTAACGCTGGACGGTTAACCACTGCGGAAGCTTGTAGAGGTCCTTCAAATCCGAGCCGGTCCATTCCCCGAATTCGCATTCCAGCAATCCTTTATCGATATTGACGCTCATCCCTCGACGCTTGGCCGTTGGTGCCGCAGTTTCGCGTGCTCGTTCCAGTGGGGATGAATAGATGGCATCAATTCGCGGTAGCGCATCCAGACGCTCGGCGACGGCAGCGGCTTGGGCGCTTCCCGTATCGGACAGGTGAAGCCCTTTTGCTCGTCCCGGGAGCTTGATGCCAGTGGTGGGAGTTTGGCCATGGCGAACCAAAATAATCGTGGTCGAGGTGGGTGCGACCGGTTTTTTCACCATGCCTCTACGCTAGCAACGCCATGGCGTAACCCCAACCCCGGGACCCCGGCCCCAACTGCCAAGTATCAATTTGGTGAGGCCCATCTGACTTTGGTCGCCGGTGTACTGCCGTACTCAGAACGGAGCCTTACTCAGAAGGAGCCTTACTGTGGGCGTGGGCAAACGAAACGGTTGCTCAACCAAAAAATTCAGGCCCGGTATACCCCGACGGATGGGTACACCAAGCCTGAACAAACCTAACAGTACTTCAGCGGGCTGCTTAGATTGCTGAGAACTGCCGTATCAAGCTCTTTGTTGAAGATTTAGCAAAGGCTTAATGTCTAAACATCAGAAAGGGCACTACCGAGAGTTACCTTGGCGCTGATCGATTGGCTGCCTCGAAGGTAGGTCATGTCAACGACATCGCCAGCCTTGTGTTTGCGAACCCGTTCGCCAAGCTGCTTGTTGTCGGTGATCGATACTCCATCAAACTTGGTGATGATGTCACCCCGCTGCAAGCCAGCGTTTTGTGCAGGCGAACCCACGGTCACGTCGACCACGATTGCACCCTTGTCGGTTCCTAGGGAGTACTGCTTTTGGATAACGGAATCCATGGTTTGCGTGGTTACGCCTAGGAACGTTTTTGGTTTCCCAATCTCGCCTGATCGTATCTTTTCGATAATGGGAACGATTGAATCGATCGGTATAGCAAAACCAATGTTGTTTGTGTTTTGGTAGATAGCGGTGTTCATTCCCACCACCTGACCTCGTGCGTTTACCAACGGTCCACCGGAGTTTCCTGGGTTAATGGCAGCGTCGGTTTGAAGGAGGCCGGTGAGACGCTCTCCATCGCCCTCCAAGGTTCGGTTCGTAGCGGAGAGAATGCCGGTAGTAACTGTGGGATTGCCTTCCAAGGCCAACGCATTTCCAATGGCGACCACAGTTTCGCCTACCTTCATCTCTCCCGATTTGCCTAAAGCGGCGGGGACAAAGTCTGTGACGTTCCGGCACTTCACCACGGCAACATCGTTGGTACGGTCTCGCCCAACTACGTCGGCCTGGCAGGTTTTTCCTCCTGGGACGGTTACCTTGATGGTTTGGGCATCGGCAATTACATGAGCGTTGGTAAGCACGAATCCATCTTTGGTTAGCACTATCCCGGTGCCAGCACCCTCGGGGACTTGGGAAGAGCCGAAGAGATCAGCGCTTGGAAATCCTTTCGTATTGATCGTTACGATACTCTTAGAAAGCTCACTTACTATGCGTGGCACGTCGGCTTGCCCTGTTGATGACGCTAAAGCTGGGACAACTTTGGTTCCCCCAACTTGAGGAGTAATCGCCGCGGCGGCAGGGCTGTTGGTGTTCGAACTTACTTGGGCGACTTGCTTGTTGCTTTCGTTGTTTGCACTCTTGGTACTGGCCAAAACCCCGCCCAGAATTGCGCCACTGGTAAGCGCTCCGACCAAACCCCCGATGAGGGCGGGCTTGACCCATCCCGACTTCTTGGCCGCCGGTGGATTATTGGATTGAGGCGGATTGGAGCCATTTGAACCGTTTGTCGCAGTGGTGCCGCCTGAATTGTTTGGATAGGACGAATCGTGCGGTTCCAACGTTCGTTGCAGGGCCTCTGTTGGCCGTTGCGCTGCGGGGGGCGGAACGGGGGTGGCTGCGATCCATGGGGTCATTGGAGGCATGGGGCTGGCTGGGGGGACTGATGTTTGGACGTGGCCTTGGTCAACTGGATTCCATGAGGCAGCAGTGGTCGATGTGGTCAGCTCGGAATTGTCTAAAACATCCTGTGTCTTAGGCTGTGTTTCAGGATGTTTTTCCGCACCCCAAAGATGATGGTCGGCCGCCGGGTTGCTCGGGGTTTGTCCAAGATCTAGTTCGGCTGGAAGTACTCGATTGGCGTTTACCTCATGAAGTTCTCTTCCGCTGTTATCTCCAATTGTGCTGTCGGTGTTTGTTGTTTCCATAGTTCTATTCTTGTCGTTCATTCGTGAGAGCGGAATGAAACCGATAGC
>JAYUVJ010000459.1:0-8694 GCA_043754155.1 Acidimicrobiia bacterium | reverse complement strand
TTTTGTGGCAACACACGAAACCAGAGCAAGTTCGTCATACCCGGCCAGGTTTTCCCCGACGCATGCTGGGCTTTCAGATGTTAAGCGCGCCGACGAACTCCCAGAAAAATGGGTTGTGACCCCAACGCGTGTTTCAGCTCCGACTACCCTCGATTGCCCCGACGAGGAAACGATTGATGTGGTTGTGAATGCCGACGCGGTTCCCGCCGACACTGCGATCGATCCGACGACCGTGAGAAGGAACGCGAGAACCCGCCATAACGCCCGGTAGCGCTTTGTCTGTTTGGCGGCGGGCAGATGCATCGCGTCGAGTCTTCCAGCAACCCGGGCCGCCTGAGCGGCAATTCAAAAGCAGGCAGCGAAAAGAAGAACTGTCAGGCCGTGACGAGTCTCGCCGTTGGCCTTTGGGGACAACCCGCAACGGAGTGGAGGGGCGTCAGCCCAACCGAAGGGCGGGAGTGGCATCAGGGCAAGGTTGGTTTGCCGCAACCGAATGCCGCAACCACCGAAAACTGTCAGACACATCTGGAGCTAGCGAACTAGCTCCGGGTTGCGGTACTTTCAAGCACCGGTTGCGGCATTTGCCGCCTGCTGGTTGCGGCAAATTGGGGATGCCGCAACCATGCTCGAGAATTGCCGCAACAGGGTAGTGAATGCCGCAACCAGCGGCGGGTTTGCCGCAACCGCGGAGCTACCTTCGGTAGCTCCAGATGTGTCTAACCAATTTTTGGTGGTTGCGGCAATTGTTGAACCCCAACGGAACCTGTCCCGAAGCCACCATGGCAACGGCTCGGCATGAGCGGAGAGCATGTGTTGACTCTTCTTGTTGAAAGTTTGGGTCTGCTGGTTCCGGGACAAGCGTTTTGGGGGTGAACGGTTCAGGTAACAGCTGGAGTGGGGGTGGTACACACTTGGAATTCGCCGCGGGCGTATTCCGAAATGTTTCGTCGGGGTCTGCGAATTGTTTCGTCGGCACCCAGATAAGCGTTGAGTAACGCTTGAGTAACGCTTGGGTAACGCTTTTTCGTTCAGCGGCGGAAGAGTTTGGCTGCAACGTTGTGTGCGTCTCCGAGTCCACTATCGATGCTTTCGAGGTTGCATTGGCATTGTTGAAGACGTTGAGTGATTCGTAGTGCGGCTTCGACAGGATCGGCTTTGCTGTCGTGGCCAAGGTCTGTTTGCTTGGCGTAACCCTCGATCAGAACGGTTGTGAATGTGTCGATGGTCCAAATCAGTTCGCGGAGGGTGCCAACGACTGCTGACAGATCGGCTGGGTCAATGTGGGTGTCGTGGCGAAGATGGTCACGGGCGTTCTTGACGCCACCGATCGCGGTGTCGAGAAGCTGAACGGTGCGGTTCATGAGCGTAGGTGCCCGGTGCGTGTGTGGTTTGGGGCCCGTCGCCGCACAAGCTGCTCAGCCGGTGTTGGTGCCGAGGTTGGCTCCGGGGTCGCGGGCGCGCTGGTGGGGCCGTCGGGGTCCGGGCGGTTTTCTTGTTGATCTTCTTCATTTAAAGAAGAAAGAAGAGCAGTGACCGATACTTTTAGACCGTCCGGTCGAGACTCCACCGCAGGCCGTTTCGAACGAGGAATGTTCGTGGCTCCGGGATGGGTTGCGGCATGGATTGCTGCGAGCTGGTGGATTGAGACTTGGGTGTAGATCTGGGTGGTGGAAATATCGGCGTGTCCCAACATTTGTTGCACATATCGAATATCGGCTCCACCTTCGAGCATGAGTGTGGCCATTGTGTGACGAAACAAATGGCATGCGCCTTGCTTCGCGACACCTGAGTGTTCAACATGTACACGAGCTAACTGTGTGAGCCTGTCGGGTGAGAAGATGGTGCCGTCAACGGTGAGGAACAGGACGCCGTCGTCAGGTTCTGCTGCGAGGCCAGGCCGTGCGGTTAAAAGGTAACGGTCGATCCATTCCAGTGCCCGGCCGCCGATTGGTATGAGCCGATCCTTGCGGCCTTTGCCTTGGCGGACCAACAGGGTGCGGCGTTCGATATCGATGTCATGAAGATGTAATCCGGCAAGTTCGGCTCGGCGTATGCCGGTTGAGTACAACACTTCAAGCATTGCCCGGTCACGTAACCCAACACTCGTTGTGATGTCTGGCACTGCAAGGACCTGTTCGGCTTCGGTAGCGGTGAGTGCGGCGCGTGGGAGGCGTCGTTCGACTTTCGGGAGCTCAAGCTCAGCAGCCGGGTTGTAAAGCACTTTTCGTTCTTTCGCTGCCCATTTATAGAACGCCCGGATCGCTAACAGGCGTTGGGCTTGGGACCGAAAGGTGAGCGGGTCACCATCAGTTTTGCGGTAATGAAAAAGCCAGCGTTGGTAACGCTCAACCATCGCCCTTGTCACATCTGCTGGTCGTGTCACACCACGCTCATCCAACCAGATGATAAAGAACGACAACATCCGGCGACGGTTCTCGATTGTTGCTATCGAGTAACCGTGCACACCCATCCACGTTTCAAACTCGCCCACCAACCGCACGAACCCTCGGGGGTCGCGCATGTCACCAGGGATGCGGGCCGGGGTCTTGTCACCACGGCGGCCCATCACACACCAACCCTGCGACGAGCATCGGCTCGTGTCACGGTCTTTTCGGCTGCCGCCCCTGCACTACGTTCCGGGTTGCCCCCAACCCCCTGGTGATCGTATGTGTGCTGACTAACAGTGTCTTCGGGTATGGGTATGACGGAAACGGTCACATCTTCGGTATCAGTGCTGTTTCGGGTCTCGTCACCATCAACAGGCCTAGAACCGTGGCGTGCATTGGGTTTCGCACCGTTTTCGGTGGGCCGACCAGGGGCCGACCACCCACCGACCGGGGCCCGACCAGACCCCGACCGCACACTGTCTAGCCCCGACCGATTCGCATCGTAAACATGCGTTCCAGTTTCTTCGGGCGGCTGATCGATGGGTAGTTGTGGTTGGTTCGGGTTGGTAAGACCAACCATGAACCGGCCACCGTCACCAATCACCGCACTATTCCAAGCGAGTTCGTAAAGAAACTGGCCATGCTCCACCCGATGCGCACTGACAAGTTCAAGATCAACAAGACGACCCAAATGAACCTTCAACTGTGTGTCACCCCAACCCAACTCCTCACGAAGTTTCCGGCGTGTGAACCTAACCATGGAACGATCAACCTGATCATGCGCCGCAAGCCGTGTCACTGTCGCATCAAGAAGCTCTAACAGCCGCCTCGTTTGTGGCGGGAGCTCATCAAGTGATTGACCGAGCACCGCAACCGCCAACAGATTCGCTGCTTCAACATCCGCCATCGTCGCCTCGATATAAGTCACCTCACGCGAATCGTGCACCACAGTGCGCCGCGGCCTCTGGTGTTGATGCAACAACGCGACCGCCGAAATGAGCGCAAGATATTTCGGATGATCACGCCTCGTTCTCGTGCGACCATCAGAGAACGTCAACTGTTCAGCCATTGGAATCACCACCGGCAGAGCATCCAACAAACGTTGAGCGTTCTGATGCAAATGCACCACCCGATCCCGATCCTGATCAGCAAGAAGACCGTTAAGTGTGTGCCGGCGGCGTTGCCGGTCATGAATCAGCCTTGTCTGATCCCGGGCCTCATCAACCGTTAACACCAAACACCTGTTCAACAGTTCCTCGTCCACGTCAATCGCGGTTGTTGTGAGAATGATCGCTGTCGGCCCGGATACCTCATAGGTGTGCGTAACAAGACGGCCCGACGCATTATCTTTCCCCGTCGACGCAATCGACAAACGCCCTTCCGACTGCAGAAGCTTGAGCGCGTAAGCAGCACGCTCGGCACCTTCCTCTTCCGCGATCGCCAAAACCTTGTGCGCCAAATCACGCTCACCCATATAAAACAACGACTGACCCGTCATTGCCGAGAACGCCACCAACTCCTCATGCGGAACGAAACCAAGCACTGCTTCCATAAGGGCGCTCTTGCCTGCCGCGCTGGTTGATTGCACAATCACCGCCAACGGCCTATCCAGTTTGCGGCTAATCGCTGCGAGATAACCAACAAGGCAGTTCGTTGCCTCACCGACCATACCAACACGAACGAAATCAGCGGTCACCCGGGCAAGAAGATCCGGTGACCTCAGGAATGTGAGCGCCTCGACGCGTTCGGCATCAGTCATCTCGACTGTGACCACAACCGGCTCAGACGCGGCTTTCATCACCGCTTCGGCATGTTCCTCGCACGCCAAAAGAACACGGCCAAGATCACGACGCACAACCTCTTCCTCAACCCCAAGCTCATCAGCAGCAGACTTCGCAAACACCACCCGTGCCCGTGAGCTGTAGAGGTCCAACGTGTCAACATGAAACCGATCATCCCCACGCACCCCACCACTCCCGTCAGCATTCTTAGACACCAACACGTTCACACGTAACGCATCAAACGACGTGACCTTCCCGAGTCCACGCACCCGCCACCGGCGACCACCAAAGATCGCAACCAACTCATGATCCCCGGTGATCGTCACCTCCGAATCCCTCAACGCAACACCAACCAACGACGCCAAGACCTCCGGGGCAGAAACACCAGCAACGAAACCAGAATCACCAACCGGCGGTTCCGTCGAAGGCACGGCATCTTTTTGTTTCGCCGCTTGCGCCGCAGGCACCACAGTCGATGTGACTGGTTCCGCAGACACCACCTCGGCGCTCACCGGCCCACGCGCTTCACGTCGCGTCTTCGGGACCGCACCTGCACCCATCCATGACGCCCGACGCACAAGCCGCCCGAGCGCATCAGCCGGTTCAACCGATTGCACCGCAACATCATTGACATCGAACCCTTTCGGGAACTCCACCCGAAACACCTCCATGCCCTCCGTAATCATCTGGGTGCTTAGCTTTGCCGCTGCCTTATCGCCAGCAGGATCAGCATCAAAGGCCAACAACACACGTTTCACGCCACTATCACGGAACAGTTGCCAATGATCGGCCGTGAAACCCTCGACACCATAAGCAGCAGTCACATTGCGAAACCCTGCACACCAAAACGTCAACCCATCAACCAACGACTCCGTAACAATCACCTCATCGCTCGCTTCGACCGCTTGATGGTTCCACACACCACGATGCGGACCAGGCAAATACAGATGCTTCGCCGTTCCCTCCCGCAAATTGTCGTTGATCTTGCGGCCATACAACTCAGCCACATCACCAACCGAATCAAAAATCGGCACAACAAGCGAACCACGAAACAACTCATGACCCGACGGCCGAATCACACCAAGGGTCTGTAACCGGCCACGCAACGACGCACCCGCCTTGCGATTCGCATCCGGCAACCGATAACCCAACGTCCGATCAGCAAACCCAAGCTTGAACGCAGCAATCACCTCCGGATCGTTGATCTTGCGCCGCTCCAGAAACGCCAACGCATCACCACTCTCGCGAAGAGTGTCACCGTAAAAACCAACCACCTGCGAAAGAAGCTCACGATCCTCAACCGAGTGATCCAACGGCGACGGCAACCTCGGCACCGACGACACCCTCACCACCCGCCCCTCCGACACCGGCGCACCATGACGCAAAAGCTCAACCGCATGACGAAAACTGACACCCTCAGCACGCATCACAAAATCCACCACAGACCCGCCGACCTGACAAGCACCATGACACCGCCACAAATTCTTCAACGGCGACACCACAAACGACGGCCCCTGATCATCATGAAACAAACACCGGCCCACAAGATCCCCGCCATGCTTCTTGAGAACAACGCCCTTCGCCTCAACAAGCGCGACCAACGAAACCTCGACCTTCAACCGCTCCAACTCCGAATCAGCAATCCTGGCCATGAGACCTTCCCCAAGAAAAACTTGATAGTGCTCGAAGAACAAACATAATTTGCTATGTATAGCATAATCAAGGATCAAGTCATGGCAAACAACGCAACCAAAGGGGATCGAATGACGCCATCATGGGAACAGACCAGCCACCAACAAGGACTCGACCCCGTGACCATCGGCCAACGCATCCGCACACTCCGCAAACAAAAAGGCCTCTCCCAAGCCGAACTCGGAGAACTCATCGGCTCAGACGCCGGACGCGTCAGCCGCTACGAAGCCGGAAGAATCACGCCATCCGCCGACGCCCTCATCCGCATCGCCGAAACCTTCGACACCTCACTCGACCACCTCCTCATCGACAACATCCCACCCCGCCCCCTCCACTCCATCGAAAACATCCTCGGAAACCGCCTCCACCAACTCACCGAACTCGACACCACCGACATCAACACCATCACCAACATCATCGACGGCCTCCTCGCCAAACACCGCCTCAAAACCATCACCAACGCCAGCTAAACGAACCTTTTATACTATGTACACTTAATTTAAGTAACTACCGCCAACGATCACCCACCAAAACCAACTCCACCTGATGACCCTCAGGCCCATCAATATTCCAATCGCCCAAGATTGATGAAAGCTCTCCAAAGAGCCGAACTCCCCGCGACAAATCTGTTGCGAAAGCAGACGCCGGATTCTTCCAAAGTACGACTATCGGTTTTGATTCCGCTCGAACGAGATCACCGAAAGCGGACACGAACGCATTCCAGTTCAGCGCAGCGTAATCATCAAGATCAAGCGACACTCGAAGATCAGAGAGAAACTCCTTCTCACTGGTCACAGCACAACCGCTTGTTTCATACACCACAAAACCCAGCCGCAGCAGACCCGCCCGCAAATCATTCAAAGACGCATCGTCCACCCAAAAGGTCAGCTGCGCCAGGCCCGAACGAACGACATCGTCATCGACGCCTGACACATCTACAGCCCACAGCGCAGCCACCACCGCCACTAGCCGCGCGCAACACCAGCGTCGACGAGACGAGAAGCCAACCCCGGCAACGACGCTTCCAAACGCTCCATCACATCATAAGCGCGCTTGGCATATCCAGACAGGTCAATCGGCGGTCGACACCAACAAATACAACCTATCGATAAGAGCAACGAGCTCCCCCTCACTCGTCAACACCCGGCTCTCAATCAACATGTCCTCGACCGTTCCATCAAAACGGCCAAACGACGAATCACACTCACCTGAATCCCAAAGATGAATGTCAGCGCCAGCAGACGAGTTCTCGATCATGACCGACCAAGGTCCCTCCTCGCGATCACCGAAATGGAACTCGACACCCGGTGAAACCTGGTTACGAGACTCCCAATCCCGATACCAATCGAGCAACTGAAACTTCCAAGATTTCACGGCTTACTGCCGACCTTGGAAATATTCGAAGCGGAGACCCCCGGACTGACAACTCCACCGTTCTTGATGGCGTTCTTGCCTACCGCTGTCGAACCCGTTGGGATCTGATTCCAACCCGTGTTTCCACCCGGAACAAGAGCATTAGACGGTACGTCGAACTCGACGTACACCGAGCCCGGGGGCGCTTGCTTCGCATACCCCGCAGGGTTTGCGGGGTTGAGAACATCCGTCTTTAGCCCTCCAGTGCCAACCTGCACTTCGCCACTGTTGACCATCTTGCTGTACTCCGCCTGGGACATCCACCGGCCGACACGAGTCGTACCCGCAGCACTCTCAGCCGCTCCGGCTCCAGTGTTTGTGGCAACAAAGTGGACGTGAGTCGTACACGCAGATCGTTGGCCATAACTGGGTGAAGTTATAGCCGCCTGATTCATTAGGCGAACCGGAACCGGACTACCGGGCGAGCCCACGGCCGCAGACGCCGCGGGAGCATTGCGGTCTACGGTAGTCATGGGCGACGCCGGGGCCTCATTGGGTGTCCCAGCAACGGCAGGCGCTGGCATTACGAATGACGTGACTAAGTCCGTTACCAGGAGGGCAACCACCAAAAGGCTGCACCGACTAGCGAGCGAGTTCCCGGTGCTTCGCCCACGTTTCAATACGCAAGTCTGGCTTCCGAAGAACCTGGTCTTTGATAAGCACTCGCTTGACCCGTTCTGTGCAAAAAACCAGCGCCAAACCGAAGGTCCAGAGTGTCTGACCAAGGTTGCGAAGCAGGCCGCAATGATCACGAGTAGGAAAACCAACATTTGTTTCAGAGTTCAGTGTGAATAGTAAGATCGTCCCGCAGGAACCGATGTAGAGAAGCTCGATATCTGGGAACGAGTTCTGCTCCGCATCCCGGGCAGAACCGGACTACAACCTCTTCGACAACGGTGCCGTCCGGCGGTGGAACATCAATCGGGGTAGCTCGCATCTGCAAAACGAAGACCGATCCTCGAGGATCGCTTCGGGCAAACACCGCTAATCCAGCCTTCGACGCATTGTCGACCAGCCCTTCAAGCAAACCGCAGCACCAGTCCTCGTTCATCCGACTGCCTTGAAGAAGTCCACGATGTACTGCGAAGCCCCTGGCATAAACCGGATTTCAGTTCCGGTAACCCCATTCATGCTGACGGTCCTCTCAAAGGCCAACCCTTGATACTTCAATTCGTTGACGAGCGCTCTCGGAAGATTCGCCTCGAACATGGTCCCGCTACTCCTCGCTGCCGTTGCTAAGGCATCATCGCCTACCGAAACCGACAGCGCACGACCGGCGCCAGGTGCCGAATCCAAATTCGTCACCACTCGTACAGTTGGGCCACCACCTTGGGCAAGTTTGGTAAGCGGGTCAACAGCACCAGCTGCGGTGTTTGTGGCAACACACGAAACCAGAGCAAGTTCGTCATACCCGGCCAGGT
>JAYUVJ010000458.1:0-4642 GCA_043754155.1 Acidimicrobiia bacterium | reverse complement strand
GAATCGGAACACGAGGAACTTCAAGCCATGCGGTCTTGAGCGTGTGAGGTTTCGCACGGTTGCTCGGCTTCGCGAAACTTGAAGAAGCCTATGTGCGGTCTTGGACCCATAGTCCCGATAAGACCAATGCGACACCTACAAGATCGGTGGCGGTTGGCCGTTGATGCAAAACCACAAAGCCGACGGCCACTGCGGAGACCGGAAGAAGCGCAAGCATGACCGCGTAACGACGGGTAGAGATTCGGCGCATAATGAGCTGGTCCAACCCGTACCCAATAGCGTTGGAAAACACGCCCACCAGGAGACACAGGGCCAACAATCCCCACGACGAGAAGGCCGGAAGGGCCAGGGGCAGTCCAACTGGAGCAAGGGCAAGGCAAGCTATCCCAAGCCCAACGCCTAGCCCGGCCGTACCTCGATCAAGCTTGGCCACTTTGGTCGCCGTAACTATATAGCCAGCCCACATTGCCGATGCCAGCAAGATGAAGAGGAGTCCAAGGGGTTCACCAGAGATTTCGCCACCTGAGAGCACCACAACTCCCAGCGCGGCGCACGCAAGGGCGATTGCGTTACGGCGGGTTCGGGTGAGCCAAGCAGCAACGGCAATCGGACCGATGAACTCAATGGCTACTCCCTTTCCCAGTGGTAATCGGTCGATGGCTAGAAAGAAGAACCCGTTCATTAACGCTGTGGCCATGCCAAGAAGCGCAGCTGCTTTGAGATCGGGCTTCGTCCATTTCCCTCCCAACCCACGGTTGAAGGCCAACAGGGCTGCTGCGGCCCCGACGACGCGTAACCACGCCACACCAATGGGGTGGACTTCCGCGAATCGTTTTACGGCAATCGATGCTCCGATGTATTGGGAAAGTGCACTAGCTACGAAAAGCAATTCGACCGGAATAGTCCGCTTTGTTGTGCTTGCTTCGGCGCCGTTTAACACGGCCGTCGGGTTTAGCACGAAACTCAACCGGTCAAAGCCTTAGTTGCTGGCGCTGTAGCGAGCGATCCCCTTTGCGGCAGCGAATCCGGTTGCGAAGCAAGCGTGCAATAAGTAGCCGCCCGTGGGCGCATCCCAATCGAGCATCTCCCCCGCCACGAACACACCTGCATGGGAACGAAGCATGAAATGTTCATCAATGCCGTCGAGCGCTACGCCTCCGGCTGTCGAGATTGCTCGCTCGATGGGAAAGGTGCCTTCAAGTCGTAAGGGAACCCCTTTAATCGTCTTGGCCATCTCGGAAGGCTCAGTGGGAACTGTCGAACCGTAAACTTCTCGCAAGACGGCGATAGCTTGAGGGCTCAATCCAGCCGACTTCGTTAGCCAAGTTGCTATCGACATTTTTGGCGAACGTTTTGACAGCCGAGCTTCTAAGTGGTCCAGCGAAACATCTGCGCGCAGATCAAGTTGAACGGTGTCGATACCCATAGATCTGGCTTTGTCCGCCGCTTGTCCAATAGCGTAAGCGGCACTTCCTTCAATGCCCTTGGGATCAATAAGCAACTCTCCACGTTTGGTGATCCCGTTAATTGTGAGCGAAACGTTCTTCAAGGGCTGGCCCGCGAAACGGGTCACGTGTTCCGACCATGCGATACGAAGTCCACAATTCGAAGCGCGCAGATCATGTACCGCAATCCCCGACCTGCGGAACAAGGTAACCCACGATCCGTCGGCACCTAAGCGTGGCCAAGTTGCCCCACCCAAAGCCAGTAGCACCGGGCCATTTAGCGCTAAGCGCCCTTCGTGCCGGTCACCGTTTGACAGCCGAGAAGCGTGAACATCGATCACGCGTTGAAGGACAACGTGTTGGTGGCTATAGGTTGCCTCGATGGAGGCAATGTGCTGATCTCCGCTGATGGCCCGGTCTTTGGGTTGCAAGTAGGGCAAGGAGCCACCAGGAGCGGAGGGACCAAAGCCTGCGAACTCCCAGCCACCTTCAAACCGAACCCCAAGCTCTACGAGTCTGCCTAACCACGCACGAAGTAGCGGTGTAGCTCGAAGGGCTTTGGGAAAGACTCGTCCACTGGTCCCAACAAAGGTTTCCGCACCAAGTTCATCTGCCCACTTACGAAGCGCCTGTCCGTCAAATCTGCGAACTGCGGCGAGAATCTGGTTTGGCGGAATTGAGCCTTCACTTCCGTAACGGGTGAGGAACTCCTCCATCGACTCATTGTGGGTCAGATTCAGACCACCGCGACCTGCCAGCAGCAGTTTGCGTCCGACACTGGGCATTCGGTCGTAAACGGTCACGGCGAACCCGGACTCGGCAAGTTGCTGTGCACCAAACAGGCCCGCTGGCCCGCCGCCGACCACGGCTATTGCATCACGTGTCGCCGTCATCAACCAAGACGCTAACCGTTAGCGGTCACGAGACATTCGCGTGCAATGCGCCAGAGATCGACCGGGTTCGAACAAACCCGATAGACACCCGGGGCGTAGCGAGCACTGCCATGGAACCGAGCCCAGCGAGCACAGGCCAGAACACGGGCCCAGAACACGGGCCCAGAACACCGGCTAAAAAGCAGGGCTACAACGCGGGCTAAAGAGCATGGGCCGAGAAAGCGGGCTAGAACAGTTAAGTTGCGGCTAGGTCAGCCACGGAAACTACGGTCTGTGGGGTGCTTTGGACCCTTCTTCAACGTAACCGTGACTACCGGACGGTTCTGATCGCCCAAATCATTTCCTTTGCCGGCGACTGGTTTGCCACCGTCGCTTTTGCTGGGTTGGTATTGGATCGTACCGACTCCGATCTTCTAGCCACCACGGTGTTTGTGGTTTCGGCGCTTCCGGCGTTCCTCGTTACCCCGTTTGCTGGTCCGGTTGCTGATCGGTTCGATCGCAAACGCATCATGGTTATCTGCTCGATCCTGCAAGGTTTTGTTGCCTTAGGTTTTTTGTTGTCACAGAAAAGCTGGATTGGCTACGGATTCGTTGCGCAGGGAGGTATTGCAGCGTTGGGTGCGTTCTTTGGACCTGCATCACAGGCGGCGATTGTGAATCTTGTGGATCCCGAAGATCTACCAACGGCTACCGCAGCCTCTTCCTCGGTGTGGGGCGCGATGCTGGCAATTGGATCGGGATTGGGCGCACTTGTGGCTGCCCGGTTTGGTCGGCCTGTGGCGTTCGAGCTCAATGCAATGAGTTTCATCGTCGCTGCGGTGTTGATCTCACGAGTGAAGGGCCGCACTTCGCAGCGCCAGGCTGGTGCTGTTCGCCAACAGATGCGTCCAGTGGCTGACACGCTTGAAGCGTTTCACTATGCCCGATCGAATCGCCACATCAAAGCATTCTTGCTTTCGAAGGCTGGATTCGGTTTTGGGACGGGCGTCGTAGGTCTGCTGGCCGTATTGGCGAAGCGTCGCTTTGCTTCTGGCGACGGAGGTATTGGGGTGTTGCTCTTTGCCCGCGGGTTGGGTGTGTTGATGGGGCCATGGTTCGTAGGAATTGCCAATAGGCGGGGACTTCCTGGCGTTGTAGCAGCTTGTGGGGTGGGAGCAATGATTTACGGGGTTGGGTATCTGTTTGTTTCTTGGTCAACCGCCATTGTTTTTGCAGCCATCGGGGCGTTCGTCGCCCATCTCGGTGGAGGCATGCAATGGTCATCGGTGATTTTTGGAATAGCGAAGACCGCACCAGATGAAGTTCGCGGTCGTATTGGTGCGGCCGATTTTGCCTTGGTGACCTTCTCGATGAGTATTTCTTTGGCCTTGGCTGGCTGGGCTTCAAGCAAGTGGGGGCCAGTGTCCACCATCCGTGTTTTGGCTCTGGTTCAGCTCGGATGGGGTGCTCTTTTCCTGTTCCTTACTCGCAAGCTTCGAGCCGAGCCCGCCATCATCGACGAACCCGCAATGGTGAGCTCATCCGGTTAGTTCGTACCCATATTGATCGGCAACTCGGTTCCGTTGATCTTTTGGCAGATTTCCACCAATCTCAGTACGGTGTGAAGTCAACACCGTCTGCCAGTAGCAAGCAACAGGAGCGAACCATGACGTATGCACCAAGCGACCGCCGGTTTTTCGATGCCGATAGCCACATCATGGAGCTTCCAAACTTCCTAAAGCTTTACGCCGATCCCGACCTTCGTGACGACATGCCCGAAGTGAGTTACTCCGCCTCCCTGGTCACCGATGAAGAAGTGGCGGAGTTGATGTCCCGCGGAGGTGCGCATTCCGAGTCACATTTGACGGAGCTTCGCGGTATGGGTGACACGCTGATTGCTCGTTCCAAAGAAATCCAAGCGCTCGGGGCCTTCGATGGCGCAGAGCGAACCGAAGCGTTAGACATGCTCGGCTTCGAAGCCCAGCTGGTCTTTGCCACACACTCGGTGAATCTACCGTTTCACGCCAGTTCAAAGACCGATCCGGTGCTTCGTTATGGAGCCACGCGAGCCCATAACCGTCACATGATCGATTTTTGTGCCTACGACTCCCGGTTGATGGGCGTGGCTGTGGTGCCGTTGGATGATCCTGAGCGGGCCATTGCTGAGCTGGATTGGATCATGTCGGGTGACATCAATATTCGAGCCGTGTGGATTCCCCATCGTGCCCCCATTGATCGCTCCCCCGGTCACGTCGATCTAGAACCGTTTTGGGCTCGCTTAGCCGACGCTGGACTGCCATTTCTCCTTCATGTCGGCGGGGCGCC
>JAYUVJ010000457.1:0-4540 GCA_043754155.1 Acidimicrobiia bacterium | reverse complement strand
CTTGCCCTACCCCTGCTGGCACTGGCGTGCTCGAAAACCAAAACCTCCGAAACCACCCTTGCACCTGAAACAACGGTTACCGCCGAGACAACGGCTGCCGCGCCCACAGCTGAATCAGTTGCGGGTTCGGCAGAGACAACACTTGCTCCCGTAGCTACCACAGCCTTGGCCGCCGCATCCAACGGAAAGCTCACACCCGTAACCCTGGTGCTGGATTGGACCCCAAATACCAACCACAGCGGTTTCTATTTAGCCAAGGATAACGGCTTCTACAAAGACAACGGGCTTGATGTCACCATCATCGAACCCGGTGCCGACGGTGGCCTAGCGCAGCTAAGTGCTGGCAACGCCCAGTTCGTAGTGTCCGTGGCGGAATCCCTGCTTCCGGCACGAGCTGCTGGCGCGAAGGTTGTTTCGGTTGCTTCGATCATTCAGCACAACACTTCGTCGCTCATTGTTCCCAAGGACCGTGGGATTACTCGTCCGAAAGACTTGGAAGGCAAGACCTATGGCGGCTTCGGTGGCCCATTGGAAAAGGCCCTAATCGACAAACTGGTCACCTGCGACGGTGGCGACCCAACCAAGGTGAAGTACGTCGAAATTGGCAACGTTGACTACAAGGTTGGCCTTGAGCGCAAGGACTATGACGCTGTTTGGGTGTTCGACGGTTGGGACACTATTCGTCTCTCCGAGATTGAGGGCATGCCGCTCGTCTCTATGCCGTTCTTCTCCACAACCGGCTCCACAGCAGGCTGCATCCCCGATTGGTACACGCCACTATTGGCCACCTCAGAATCCATGATCGCCGACAAACCCGAATTGGTGCGTTCCTTCGTTACCGCAACGTCCAAGGGCTTCGAACTCGCTCGCACCGATGCCCCCGCCGCCGCTGCTGCACTGTTGAAAGGCGCACCCGAACTCGACAAGGTACTCGTCGACAAAAGTGCAGCGTACTTAGCAACACGTTACGCCGACTCTGGAGCCAAATGGGGTGTGCAAGACGCAGTGGTGTGGTCAGCATTCTCGAAGTTCTTGAGCGACAACAAGATTTTGGAATCACCCGTCGATACTTCAAACGTCTTCACCAACGATTTCCTGCCAAAGTAGCTACTGAGCCTCAGTTCACCACGCTCACCACGCTCACCACGCCTGTCCTCGTTACGATGCAAGCTTGTGGGCTCGGGTGCTCAACAGGCACCTAATCCCACAGGTTTCAAACGACCAAAGCTTCTCAACAACAAGCGGGTCACGGAAAAGAAAGTTGTCATATGGCAAGCATTCCGGCGATTCATGTTCGAGGCCTTTCTCACTCGTTTGACGGTAGGGCAGTGGTTGACAACATCAACCTTGAAGTGGCTGCAGGCCAGTTTGTATCCATCGTTGGTCCGAGCGGCGGGGGCAAAACGACGGTGCTTAAAGTATTGGCGGGTCTTCTCTGGCCTGATGAAGGGAGCGCCGAAGTTGGTGGCGTATCCACGATCGGCTCGTTTGGCTTAGTCGCCTATATGCCACAACGAGATCAGCTGCTTCCATGGCGTCGAGCGCTCGACAACGCCATTCTTGGAGCACAAATTCGCGGAAGAGATCCCGCTGAAGCACGGGCTGAAGCACAAGCGCTGTTCGCTCGATTTGGTTTGGACGGCCATGAACGTTCGTGGCCCTCGCAACTCTCCGGTGGAATGCGTCAACGCCTAGCTTTGTTACGAACCTTCCTCGCCGGGTTCGATACCTTGTTGCTTGACGAACCTTTCAGCGCACTCGATGCCCTCACTCGAAGATCGATGCACACATGGCTTCAGGACGTTTGGCTTGCCGACCAACGCACCGTGCTGATGGTTACTCACGATGTTGAAGAAGCCCTTCTGCTGTCTGATCTCGTGGTGGTCCTTTCTCCCCGCCCGGCCAAGATCGCAGCCATCATCGAATCCCCCTTCGCTCGACCGCGAGCCAACAATGTAGTTAGCGCGGCTGAGTTCGTCCGTGCCAAAGCTGGAGTTCTTGAAGCACTCGATGGTGGAGGTTCGTAGCGCACGTATGCGGTTGTATGAAGTTGTGTGAAGTTGTATGTAGTTGTTTTAAGGAATGTGCCCGGAGCAATTTTGATCCCGGCAATGCTCAGGGGACACTGCCTGCCCAACCAAAACGACCGAGGAAGCCGACAGTGACGAACAGGGCCGGAGATATTCATACTCTCCGGCACATGTCGCTAGGGCAGCAGCCGTTCTGATTGTTGTTCGGCAAGATCAGCAAATTGCTGTCAGACGAGCGTAGTTAGAAACTAACTTTCGTCTCAAGAGAGGGGACACAAGTTCGCGCAAGCTGCAAAGACTCCCTTGAATCCAGCCTATGAAACCGCCGGTTTAGCCCCAACCGTTACCTGACCATGATGATCCTGACCATGATGAGCCCGACCACGATGAACCGGACCATGATGAGCCCGACCACGATGAACCGGACCATGAGGAGCCCGACCAAGATGAGCCCGACCATGACGAACCGGACCACGATGAACCGGACCACGATGAGCCGGACCACGAACCAGTAACTAGGCGGCCGGTCGAGTCGAAGGTCTGGTTTGTCCATGCAGTGCGAAGTTTGGAAGCAGTGGCCCATGCCGGAGCCGAGAACGCCCCGAGATAAGCCTGATACTCACCCCTCAGAATGTCGGTCGCGGAGGTCCCTACGTGGAACGTGCCTCGTGAAAGTTCCAGCGAGCCGGTACCCGTTGACGCTTCGAAGGTCTGGGTGGTTTTTGGGGTAGGAGCACTCAGCGCTGCGCCAAGCTGAATCATCCCTTTGCCCTGTTGGTCTGCAGCTTTACCTACCGACAAGGCGGTAGACATCAAGATGTACTTGACCTGATCCGGGGTAAGCAGGGGACGTTGTTGCAGTAGTAGGGCAGCGGCTCCGGAGGTTACTGCGGCGGACTGCGAAGTTCCTGAACCACGGAAAAGTAGGGTGCACGTTGCTGGATCGTAAACCCTTGCAGCCGGATAGGTGGTGTCGAGGTACGAACCGGGCACCCGAAGGCTGGCGATTTGCTCTCCGGGAGCCACGAGATCGGGATTGCGAACCCCGTCACCAGTGCTTGACCAAATCGGAACCTTGTAAATCGTGGGCTTCAGAATGTCCCACGAAGATGCTCCAACAGCGATAACGAAAGGATTTCGGGCTGGGTTACCCAACGAACGCACGGTACGGCCGTCATTTCCTCCTGAGACAACGACAACGATCCCGGCTCGCCACGCATTTTCGACGGCATAGGAAAGCGGATCTGTCCGATAATCGGTAACTGCATCGGTATCGTAGGAGAGGTTGACAACGCGAATGTTTCGCCCGTTGGCTGTGCGGTTCTGCACCACCCAGTCAAGAGCAGAAATTACCTGCGAAGCGTCGACCGAACCATCGCCTGAACCAACTTTGACATTGATTATGCGAGCCTTCGGAGCCACGCCAACTGTTGCTGCGCCGCCAGTTCCATCCCCGGCAATAATCCCAGCCATATTCGTTCCGTGACCATGAACGTCTCGATAGCGAACAGTCGGAGAACCGGCATCGAAGGATAGATCTACAGCGTCAACAACCTTGCCTGTCGAGGCAAGACCGGGTACGGCGTTCACACCTGTGTCGATTACTGCAACGTCAATGCCCTGTCCGGTCAAGCTGGCTAAGTTGGCGTTGGGCCCATTAATCGCCAATGTGGCAAGCGGAAGGGTGAGTGTGGCCTGATCAATCGCTGTGCCAGCGCAGGCGCTCCAGGCCACGCCTTGGCTGGCCAGACCAGCGGCCGCAAGTGCGCCCATCGAAAGAGAGCTAGCAGCAATCACGGATAGAAAACGAGTTTTAGTGTGACGTTGCACAGTTCCTCCAAAAGGTTACTTCTAAACTGTACGAACACTCTGGGTGGTCAATCTATAGGTCGTTCGACCCCGCACCACGGCTCAACGCTGACGGTTCCTTCAGCTCACCATTGAGCCAATAGGCCTGGCGTTCGATACGAATCTCTCGTGCTTCAAGGTCAACGTGTTTCCGTTGGAGACCGGCGAGTTCCGACCACCGCAAACCGAGCGTCAACGAAGTGGCAACAAGTGCACGCCACTTTTCGGGGATCTCAGCCAGTAGCCGCGAAGCCTCATCTTCGGTTAACGCTCGCCGTTCAGGACGGTCTTCTGGTCGCACGTCCTCGATAGCTCGCACTTTGGATGCCGGGTTCCGTTGGATCATTCCGGCCCTTTAGCATGAGCAAGCCAGGTTCTCAGCACGCGTACCGCTTGGTTTGTCCCTCCCGCATTCAACGTTTTCAGTGTGTGATCGGTTTGGGTGAACAGACAGCTGCTGTTGTGTCAAGGCTGTGCCGTGATGCCGGCGTGGAAGTACGAGCCGAGTATCGAAATGGGAAGATCGGGTTTGTCATCGATTCAGATTCGTTTGGTGGCGCCTTGGTTGTCGGGCTTATGGAGATTCTCGGCGAGAAGCCTGAATTCGACGAAAAGAAGTGCAAACAGTGCAAAACGCACCCTGTGGTGTCTCCGTTTCGAGT
>JAYUVJ010000456.1:0-13875 GCA_043754155.1 Acidimicrobiia bacterium | reverse complement strand
GCTGCTCTGGCTGCCGCCGCTCCCACCTACATGGGCACCTCTCATCGCCAGAACACGGTGAAAAATGTGGTTGGTTCGGTGCGTGATGGGTTGCGCAGTTTCTTCGCCCTACCCGATGGTTACGAAGTGATCTTGGGCAATGGCGGATCAACTGCATTTTGGGACATCGCTACCTTTGGCCTGATTGAGAATCGCAGTCAACACTTGGTGTGCGGCGAGTTCTCCTCCAAATTTGCTGACGCCTCCAAAGCAGCCCCGCACTTAGGCGACCCCACGGTGATCGAATCAGCCCCCGGTACCCGTCCACACGCCAAGGCCGAAGAAGGTATCGACACGTACTGTTTGGTCCACAACGAAACCTCTACAGGTGTGTCCATGACCATTGAGCGTCCGGAAGGAACTTCATCTGCCAACGGGCAACTTGTTGCGGTAGATGCCACTTCGGGTGCAGGCGGATTGTGTGTTGATCCCAGCCAGTTCGATTGCTACTACTTCGCCCCACAAAAGTGTTTCGCTTCCGACGGTGGGCTGTGGTTTGCCCTCTGCTCCCCCGCCGCCCTTGAGCGTATCGAGAAGATTTCCAAAAGTGGCCGTTGGATTCCCGCTTCCATGGATTTAGCTATCGCCGTAGACAACTCCACAAAAAACCAAACCTACAACACCCCTGCGCTGGCCACCATCTTCCTGCTCGACCAGCAGTTGCAATGGCTTAACGGCAACGGTGGGCTGACGTGGGCCGCCGCTCGCTGTGCTGAATCTTCGCAGTTGGTCTACAACTGGGCTGAAGCCTCGACGTTCGCAACCCCCTTCGTTGCCAGCCCAGCAGATCGCTCCAACGTCGTTGTGACGATTGACCTTGACGGGGTTGATGCCAATGTGGTTTCGGCGGTACTACGAGCGAATGGCATTGTCGATACTGATTCGTACCGCAAGCTAGGCCGCAATCAACTGCGCGTCGGCCTCTTTCCCGCGGTAGAGCCATCAGATGTACGCGCGCTTACGGCCTCGATCGACCACGTCGTCGCAGCCCTGCGCGCATAGAAGATAGGTCCTCGCTCGTTAGAGCACTAGGCGAATCGAGCTTCGCCGGAAATATCACTAAGGGAATCGAGCAACACGGGAATAAGCATTACGCCCACAGAACTGCGCCGGATGGACGCTGCCCGCCACAACATTGCTCGCAAAACAATCTTGCTGGTTAACCGTGGAACTAATCAGATCTGCTGCACAGCGAGGAAAAAAGTTGGCGGTTCACGCGTTGTTCCACCATCATCTGCCGGAAATTTGCCCGGAAGCTCGCGAAGTAGGCGCTGGGGTGAATGTCGGGACAGGATTTACCGGTTCAAACGTGGTTGGCGCGGGAAGAGGGCTGGAACCGCTGCCTACCGCGGACAAGGCCGGGTTCGATACAGGGGAAGTGATGAGAGCAAAAATGAGTGCGGGTTTTGCCGTGACCGTTTGCGAAGTCGACGACAAAGGCAATGATGATGATGATGCTGCTGCAGAAGCAGCTGCGGCATTTTGGGCCGCTTGAATGGCAGCGGCTTGTGTGGCGGCTGCGGCTTGTTGCGCGGCAATCCTTGTGGCCTCGAGTGCCGCCGCAGCAGCAGCCTCTTCAACCGCTTTTTCCCGGAACCAACGCGCCCGTTCGGCTTCGCGTAACCGTTGCTCGGCGAGCGCCACTGCACTTTCGTGCCGCAACTTTACAATATGCGTGCGCAGCTGTTCGGCGACGGTTTCTGCCTGGGCGTGCATTGCTCCCCACTCAGCATCAAACCGATACCGCTTCACCCCACGCCAATGGACGCACGCCATGTGATAGGGCCCCTGGAGCGCGCCATGACGGTCTGCCAACGTCGCCAATGCGCCCTGGCAAAGCACCACAGCTTCGTTAGTTTCGCCGTGATCAAACTGCACGTCGTCCCAATGAGGTTGCCAATTCGGCATGGCCCACGTCCTTCTTGATGCCAACAGAGTGGCGTTTGCTCCGCTATGGCGGACCTACATGAAGGAGTGCGCCTACCGTGTAACGCTCTGACCTATTCACAGTTTGAACGACCGTTAACTCTTAGGGAAGGGGGCGAATGCGCGTAGAGCGGCAACGCAAAAATCACTCATTGCGCTCCATACGAATCGCACAAACTAGGGAGGCAACCCCCATCGAGCGGACTACTCCACCACCACAAACAGCGCTTAACCCGAATGGAGGGCGCCCATCCGGCGTGCGATTGCAGGGCACGTACAGGGTTGAGCTGTGATTCGGCTTAAGGCCGTGGAATTACCGGCCGATACCTCTCGTACGCTTTCAGCACCGCTCCCTCGCTCCAGGACCCATCCGTGAAAAAGATCTTGTTCCTCTCCATGATCCTGTCTATCGTCATTATTCCGACGCGCCTGTCACGAAGCTCCCGTGGACCTCAGCGGTCTGTGTACCTCTACATGGTGGCGTGCGTCGCTTACTACCTAGCGCTTCGATTTGTAATTCCTCGGATCGCCTGATGTTTGCGAGCCGGATGTTGTCGAGCCCACCGTTCCCAAAACCGATGCTCCCGCAGGTGACTCGGATGTTCACGAATCGGATGTTCACGAATCGGATGTTCACAAATCGTCTGTGCACGAATAATGCACCACTATCCGCTGTTGATTCGATGCTGCAGGCTTCCCAATGAGCATGGTAACCCCGTTCCAAATCGATAATCGCCCACCACCAAAACGGTTGGGCGTTCTCAAGGGCTTCACCCTTGGAGGGAGCAAACACACCAAAGATTCGCGCGCCCCGAAGCGTCAGCTACTGAGACGTCTCTGGCCCTGGATGGTAGTTGGCATCGCTTTACTGGTCGCCTGGTTTACCGGTCAGCCATTGCTCGCACTTGCGTTACCCATGCTGATCGTGATTGGTTGGGCATTTGTCGCGCTTCCCTTTGACACCGTGCTGCCCCTGGGGATGATCACGCTGTTGATCTTTAACTCTGCGGCCACGCTGCCTCACGATGGGTTTCGATGGTTCTGGCCACCCGATCTTGTCGGCAAGGTGATCTTCAAAAATCTGCCGCTAAAGTTCTCGCCGGCGGACATGATTTTTGCCGTCCTGTTAATCCGTGCACTTATTACTATTCGGCTGTCCGACGTCGGCACGGGTGGAGGAATCGAACGGCGACCAATGCGTCCCTACGCTCAAGCGTGCGTTTTTTCTGCAGGGGCTGTGCTGTTGTGGACGGTCTACGGCATCGGCGCTGGCGGCAGCGTCCAGAATATGTTGTGGCAAGTTCGAGCTTTGTTCTGGCTTCCCTGTTTTGCCTTGGCAGCAGGGGTGGCGGCAGCAACGCCAAACGGCGTCAAAAAGATCAAAACAGCCCTGATCTTTTCAGCAATTTTCAAATCAATTGAAGCCATTGCTTTTAAATTCACCTTTACGTTTCATCCTGGTGATTTTCAGTACGTGGGCGGCAAAGCTCTTCAGCCCAAAGAACCGCCGATCTATGCGACAACTCACTCCGACACCGTGCTGTGGGCAACGGTGCTTTGTATCCTCATTGCTGATTGGTTCGAAACGCGCACAAAACAATCCCGCAATCGGCTGTTCTACATTGGCATACCGCTTTTAGCTGCGATGGTTATCAACAATCGGCGCACCGTTTACGTGAGCGTTGCGGCTGGAGCTGCGTTCATTGTTTCGGTCGCGCAACGCAACGTGAAGAAGGAACTCAAACGTCTGTTGAGTTTGCTTTGGCCCTTAATCATTTTATATATAGGCATAGGTTTAGTGTCGAGTTCACAGTCGGTAGTTTTTAAGCCGGTTCGTATGATTCAGTCGGTTGTTGTTCAAGATGATGCATCTTCCGACACTCGAGATATTGAGAACGGGAACCTGCTCTTCACCATGCGTGCTCGGCCTATTTTGGGTACCGGATTCGGGCATCCGTACACCGAGTTGGTCGTGGCCTACGATGTCACGGCCTCAGGGTTTGCGAACTACCGGTTCATTCCCCACAACAGCTTTTTAGGCATTTGGGCCTTCGGTGGTTTGTTCTTTCCAATGTTCTACATGATGCCGTTGGTGGTGGCTATTTACTACGGCGTGAACACACGAAGACGCTCCGGAAGCCCATTCCTTCGATCATCGGCAGCATGGGCGGTCTGCGGCATCATTGCATATCTGGTGCAAGGCTGGTCGGACATTGGGTTGCAAGATTGGACGGCTATTTTGTGTTGTGGTGCTGGCATGGGCATTTGCGCTTCGCTGCCCAGATTCCTCAAGACCAGCGAAGCTTCCCTTACTGCGCTCCACTAGCAACGCTCCCCTTCGCACGTTTCGTTCTGTGACTAGCAACGATTTCGGTGCATTGTCCGTATGGGAGCTGAGTTATGTGCGGTCGTTCCCGGTGACACCTTTGCTAGTGAGTACCGTAATCACCAGGTAGCAAACCAGCGCTGAGGCAAACACCGATTGCACAAGACCAGGCACGGGTGATTGCACTTTCACTGCGTTCATGGACTGACGAACCAGCAACAGTGGCAGTAACGAACCCAGCAGCGCGATGGCAGGCGAAATAGCACTGCGTCCAAAGGCGAGTTCTGGCGTTTGCAACATGGTCATAAACGAAGGTGGGCCGAGAGTAACGCTCAACACTGCGCCCGCAACGGCCAGCACCGCGGCAACAATCCCTGCGATCATTCCCGCAACTAAGGTCACCACCGCGGTGCCACCACTCGCGGCGATCGTATGCGTACCGAAGAGCGTGCCCGAAAGCGTTCCACCCACCCCAGCGAGGATCCCCACAAAGGCCATGATTATCCCGGGGACGATGGTTTGACGATTTGCTAAGCGTCCATGGTGTCGCGGTAGGGCAAGCACGAAATCGGGATGATCGGCATCTTGGGCGAGGGATTCAATGGCGTCGAGGGCCAACACGAACAGCACAATGCCAGCCAACAACACGAGGGGCAAAACACCTTCCCACGCCGCCCGACCAATTACACCAGCAACCAATCCGCCCACCACCATACGAGCCAAACGTGAGCCGGGCCAACGAGACAATCCCCGGAATCCCCGCACAATTACGGCCGTATCAGGGGTCTTGCCACCCTTAATTTTGATCCACGGTTTCGGACGGGAACGCTCCGCGGCTAGCTGGCGACGCAACAACATTGCCGTGCGAAGATCCTGGGTAGACACGGCAAATCGAAGCTGGGTAACCAACGCAGTTCGGCGTTCTACCAACTCCGTTGAGGTACCACCGAGACGCATCAAAGCCATAGCAAGCGCAACAATCATGACGCCCGCGATAACGGCCAGACCGATTGTGGGATGCACCCGGACCTTCGCCATGGGCAGAAGAAACGCGGAACCCGCAACGCTGAGGGGTGAAGTGATCGTCCCCAGAGAAATATCGGCAATTGACCAAGCAAGAAGCGCCGCTGCGGCTGCTGTGGCTATGCCTTTGGGTATGCGCCAACTCGATGCCACCGAGGCCAGGGCAATCGAACCAACGGAAACTCCAAATCCCGCCAGTGCACCAGCACCAATCCACTGCCATGTCGTGCCGGGGAGGAAGGGATTGGCGAGCACCCCTGCTGCGCCGCCGATGCCTATACCTTGCAGCACAGCGCGGCGAAGTACGTGCACATAGGGTCGTCGGAGCGAATGAGAACGATCAAGCGGGGCTTGGAGAACGTGGGCCAAATCAGCGGCCTCAATGGAGAGCGGCCCACCCCTACTACCGGCTCGCAACCCGTTGCCAAAAAGTAGAGCAATAAGCGCACCTAACAATGCCGGGCCTTTGCGGACGACGTCACTAACGGCTTGAAGGCCGACCGGCTCGCTACCCAACATCGAGGACGCCCAACCCAACAAGAGTCCGCCGGCAACCACAATCACATACGATCGGTACAGCGCATCAGACCAGTGGATTTCTTGTAAGCGATTTTTTCGCCGGGCGGTGCGCAGATCGTGGAGGGCATCAATCCCCAACGAAGCGGACACCTCGGTTGCGCCAGTATTGGCCTGTGCCCCGGTTTTCTCAGTTGCGCCGGTTGCGCCGGTACTGGCCTGTGCCCCGGTTTTCTCAGTTGCGCCGGTTGCGCCGGTACTGGCCTGTGCCCCGGTTTTCTCGGTTGCGCCGGTTGCGCCAGTATTGGCCTGTGCCCCGGTTTTCTCGGTTGCTGCAGCTGCTCGCGTTTTCGCTTTCGCCATCTTCAGCCCATCAATTCGAGGACTTCTGACATGGCCAGCTTGCCTTCTCTCACGATTTTGCCGTTGGCTAGGGCCACGCACCGATCGGCTCGTTCCAAGAAGGTGAGCTCGTGGGTTGAAATAACAACCGCAGCGTTGGCACTGGCCGAGGTGAGGAGTTCGAGAAGGCCAGCTTTGCCTGGCGCGTCGAGCCCAACGAAAGGCTCATCTACCAAGAGCAATTCAAACGGACGGATAAAACCAATGGCGAGCGAAGTCTTCTGGCGCAGGCCGCGGGAAAATCGGCTGGGCAGATCGTCGGCACGCTCGGAGAGACCCAATACATCCATAAGGTCCCAAGCCCGATGTTCCCACTCTTGGAGTCCATGCATGCGAGCCACGTATTCGAGGTGCTCAATCACGCTCAAGTCGTCGTATAGCACCGGGTTATCCGGCAGGTAGCTCACCGCAGCTCGGGCCTCAAGGGAACCGGGCGCACAATCGGCAATAGTGATCGTGCCGCTCGTGGGTTCCAACAGACCCGAGACAATCCGCAGAAGCGTGCTCTTTCCCGCACCGTTGGAACCAACAAGGGCTAAGGTTTCACCCACCTTGACCTCCACCGACACCCCATCGAGGGCCAAAAGGTCGCCGTAATCCTTCACTACATCAGTCGCTACAAGCACCCTAAGACGCTACCGGTCCAAACGGCGTCGCGCAGAGCGTGAGCCAGTGTTGTTTCGCACGTGTGACCATGGCGATCCAACTACGGTTTATCTTGTGCGGGTCATGACCTGGAATCTTTAGTGGGGTTTCGGCCCTTGACAAGAACCCTTTGATGCCATTGTGGCCACGATCGCTGCGCAGAACCCCGAGGTGGTCGCCCTCACCGGGACCTTGGGATCGCCTCGCCGTTAGTAGCCGAGCTGCGAGGGGGTGTTCCAAGCACCGCGGTGAATAACAGCTTCGAGTGGGCGACGGGGACGACGCGAGGGGGATCCCTCTTTTAAGCCAATTGGTTCCGCGTGCGTCGGATGGCCTATGGCGATGGCACCAATCGGGCGTTTGCCTGCGGGAACGCCAAGCTCGGCTAGCAGCGCATCCTCGTTCCGGAATATCCCAAAGAACAGTGCGCCGAGGCCAGCATTGACTACCCCGTAGAGCAATGCCATGCCTGCCATGCCGGTATCGATGTACCAATACGGTACAGGCCATGCGTCTTCGCTAGCACCCAATCCAGCGTGAGTTTTATCGGGTTGGCTGTAACGATCTAGGTACGCGCTGGCATCCGCGATGGGCAAAACAATTATCGGTGCACGTAGTAATCCGGGCCATTGGAAGGTCGCCCGAAGACTTGATTCCATGGTGTGTTTCCAGAGGATCTCAGTTTGTTCGCCTTCGAGAACCACAAAGTCGATACCTTGGGAAAATCCGGCGGTCGGAACCCGTCGGGCATCGTCAAGTAATCGATCAAGCAACAACGGATCGACTGGTTCATCAGTGAAATCACGGACCATGCGCCGCTTGCGAACTACGTCAGACCATTCCATATGTCCCCTTACAACCCGAGCTTGGGACTACCGAATGGCTACGAGTTGAGCAACCATGACCACAGTGTCGGTGCCCTTTATCTCGCCGTTGTCGGCAGTACCGAAACCTTCGGTTGGAGGCATTGAAATTTGGCGAATCCCGCCAACTTTCATACCTACCAAGCCCTTATCCAAACCGGGCAGCAAACGCCCTCGACCGATTCGGCTTAGAGCTTCGGGTTGTTCTTTTGCACTCCAGGTAGATTTGGCGATTACTGCCTTCGTCCGCCAAAGCGACATCGTGTAGCGAACGTACACCAGTGATCCCTTTTTCGCTTCTGCACCTTTACCCTCTACAAGATCCTTTAACGCTAATGCCTTCGGCGCGCTGCCAGCCATATTCGCTGTAGGAATGGGCGACGGCGGAGCGGGAAGGTTGGCGAGCGAGGCGGTAGGGAGTGGTGGAGGCGGAAGGTCAGCAGGATCGGCAAGTTCGTCCTTCGATGGCGGGGCTGGAACAACCGCCCCCTCAGGCACCAGTGCGAACACGATCATTTGTTGATCAGCCAGGTCGATCTTGCTGGTATCACCCGCTATCACTTCCGATGATTTTGTACTACGCGTTTTCCAGCGAAGAACGGTCAGTTTGGTTTTCTGGCCACCACAGTCTTTGCCACCAAAGTAAGTAGTCGTACCAAGTTTGATGACGTTGTTTCCCACCTTCATGTTTTCGGTTTCAAAAAACCGGGCCATCGTGGCATTTTTCCCGGCGGCCGCATCTTTGAACGGATGAATATGTATGAGCCCGTCACCATGGGTATGAACTCCGACCGGATCGTTTCCGGTTGCCTTGGGGAGCTTGACGTATTTATCGCAAACATAGACACCCCAAGCCATATGCCAGTGATCGCCAACAAGTGGCGCCGCGCCGCCCGATGCCTGCAAACCAATTAGCGACGCCGAGATGGGTGTGGCTGCATTGGCTGCGGGGGTTTGCGACAACACCCCAATAATCGCCATTGAACCCAACGCGGTGACGAGAACAGAACGCATGCCCAACTTCATGAGGGCAAGGTTAGGTGCCAGCACATGAAAGCAGCGTGAACCCCGAGCATTCAGCGAAGGGCACACGCAACTGTTTCACGTCCTGATAGGTCGTGTTACTTCCAGGACGAACCAGACCAAGACGAACCAGACCAAGACGAACCAGACCACGGCGCAGCCGATTTGGTGTTCGCAGGCGAGATACCAGACGAGGTACCAGGCGTGGTCTCCGACGGTGTACCAGACCAGGTGCCTGAAACGAATCGGCCTTGCGCATCGAAGACTTGGTTTGTCCAAGCAACACCCTTTGCCGAGGCATTCGCCCAACTCTTCGCATCGAACGCTGCGCTAATGGTCGCTTCGTTCTTAAGTTCCCGGTTTAGCAGCGAGTTTTTCAAGTGAAGGGAGCCACGGGATGCCTCAAGCGAGCCTGTGCCGCTCGACTTTGCGTGATTTTGCACCACTGTCCTTGCGTCGGGCGACACGCTTGCCAACATCGCAGCCACATCAATGACACCAGACCCTTCTCTGTTCGCCTTCGCTTTTATGCTGTGTGCAGATCCGGTAAGCAGGATCTTCACTTGGTCTGGAGTAAGCGTTGAACGTTGCTGGAGTAGAAGTGCGACGACCCCCGTTGTTACAGCTGCAGCCTGTGAGGTTCCGGAGCCACGAAAAAAGCTCGTGCATGTCGCTGGGTCAAAAAATCGTGCGGCTGGAAAGTTGTTGTCCAGCATCGATCCCGGTACTCGCAAACCAGCAAGCCCGACGCCCGGTGCAATCACGTCAGGATTTCTCTTACCATCACCAACGCTTGACCAGTCAGGAACTGTTGACCGCCTGGTTGCCTTGTCATACGACGCTGCACCAACGGCGATCACAAAAGGATCTGATGCTGGGTTACCCAAACGACCCAGTGCTTTTCCATCGTTTCCTGCAGAAACAATCACGACCACACCTGCCGCCCATGCATTTTCGACGGCATGGGTGAGCGGGTCGACGATGTAATCAGTGTTTGCATCAGTCGTATACGAAAGGTTGATGACGCGGATGTTACGCCCAAGTGTGTTCCGATTTTGTACGGTCCAGTCAATGGCAGCCACGATTTGCGAGACGTCCACGGTTCCATCTGCCGCTCCCGCTCGCACGTTGATGATCCTTGCCCCGGGCGCAATACCTTTCGTGAGCGGTCCGCCTAATCCATCTCCAGCAATTATGCCCGCCATGTTCGTGCCGTGGCCTTCACCATCGCGATAGCTCAGTGCAGGATTGCCTGCATCGGTTGAAAAATCGGCGGCATCAACAATCTTGCCGGGCGAAGTTAAACCCGGCACGGCACTTACGCCGGTGTCAATTACGGCAACATCGATCCCTCGACCATCCAAGCCTGCCGTCCAAGCGGCCGACGCGTTGATTGCTTCGGCAGCAAGAGGCATCGTTATCGTTTGGGCATCGATTGGCAAACCCTCGCAAGCGCTCCATGCTACGCCGGGCAAGCCAAAGCTAAGTCCACCTATTAAGGCACTCAGGGAAACGGCCGTAGCCGCCACCACAGTTGTTTTACGAAATTTCCTAGTGGTTGATTTCAAGAGTGCCTTTCATCCGGAACAGTTTCCGCTACTGATCCAAGATACAACCACTCTCCGCGTTTTCCCATGGGTCGGGAGCCTCAGTACGAGCACTCACTACTGAAGCAGCATTCAGCAACACAAACCGATGTTAGAAAATTAGGCGAGCACGAAAGCCTGTTTTCTTGCATTGGCTAAAGCAGAGCAGGGTGACGGCTATTGGCTTTATCGCAGAAGGCCGGCCGAGTAACCGCCAGGCATAGCAACTTGTTCAGTCAACGTGGCAAGGGTCATAGGGCGGGCAAAGTAGTAACCCTGCCCTAACTGGCATCCAACGTTTCGAGCGAGTTGGGCGGTCGCGAGATCTTCAACACCCTTAGCGGTCACCTCGTAATTGAGCCCCCGACCCAGTTCCGCTACAGCTCGAACAAACGGATTTGCTCCCGGCCTACCATTTAGCTCACTTACTAACCCGCGTGAGAGTTTCACCTGATTAGGTTTCAACTTCTCGATCATGCCAATGGTGAGCTTGTCGAGGCTTAGGTCATCCAGAACGATCCCAGCGCCCGCAGCTTGCAGTTCTTCGACACGGCGCAACATCGTGCTCGACGAGCGCAGAAAGGCCGTCTCGGGAATCTCGACAAGCAGACGATCGGCTTCGATTCCATCACGATCAATCAGAGCGGCAATATCTTCAAGCAAAGTGTCATCGAGTGCTTGCCCGGCCCCAAGATTGACCGAAAGGCACCCGCCAAAACCCAATGAACTTAAGACCTCAAGGGCTTTCACGGCTCCATTGGACACGAAACGTCGAAGCTCGCGTTGCACGTCGGCATGCAAACCGGTGGGCATGAAACGATCGGGCGAAAGGATGCCAAGACTAGGGTGATTCCAACGGACAAGACCCTCAAACGCCACGATATTTTGACCAGTGATCAGCCCACTACATAACGCATTGGTCGGCCCGTCACCTTTTGCATCAAGGTACCCGTCGAGCCGGTGCACCGACTGGAACACCATGTCAAGTTCGTTCCGTGATGCGGCCCCGGTAAACTCAAGTGCAAGTTCATAGGCTGCGCGAATCGCCACCTGGTTGGAGGACGGGTCACAAAGCTCGATGTGACCTTTTCCTTGATGCTTCGCTCTGAACATCGCCGCATCCGCACGTTCAATGGCCTCTTCAGCAGTTTCGTTCGGAGCAGTAAGGGCCAAACCAATGCTGGCTGCTGGATTGACGAACTCGCCCTCTGATAACTCATAAGGCTGTCCGAGAGCGGCCAGTATTCTTTGACCGGCAGCGTGGGCGTCCTCCGGGCTGGCGACTGAGGTAAGGAACACGGCAAATTCGTCACCACCAAGGCGACACGCAAGATCCTCGGGACGAATCGAGTCTTGAATACGAGATGCTAAGGCGCGGAGCAAAAGGTCGCCGACTGCGTGACCGTACGTGTCATTGATAGGTTTGAAATCATCAAGATCAAGAAACAACACTGCCGATAAACGCCGCTCAGTCGCCAGTGATTCACGAACGCGACGCACAAAGGCCGAACGGTTCAATATTCCCGTCAGCGTGTCATGTTGGAGTTCA
Source organism: Acidimicrobiia bacterium (assembly GCA_043754155.1). Lineage (GTDB taxonomy): Bacteria > Actinomycetota > Acidimicrobiia > Acidimicrobiales > JANYDT01 > JANMZO01. Next base: position 1,977 of record JAYUVJ010000456.1, on the reverse strand, counting down.
AATACCAACCGGCTTTCTAGTTTGCGAAGCTCCGCTACTGATTGACCAAGCCGCCAAGTTTCTGTGGCTGATGCCAACTGAGCGGCAAGCATTTCCGCGAGTCTGAGATCAGATTGTCCGAACGAGATCACATCGGTTAGAGGCTGGGCGATTAGCAACACACCCTCAATTTCGCTGGCGACACGAACTGGAGCAATCATTACCAACGAACCAAGGTTTCGATCGGCTATCTCCCGACGTAATGGATTGGCACCCTCCGACGGATGCCCCGAAACCGCAGTGCTAACGAGCACCGCGGCGAGCGGGGCGTGGGCGGCCAGGACGGAGTCATCTATCGTGACCACCATTGGCGGCTGATCGCGGCGCAAAGACACGCGCCGCCATGGAAGGCCTACGCCTTCACGGTGTTCGTAGTCGATTGCTTCAACTCGAAATTCAGCCCGTGCTGCTTCCAACACCGCCCAAAGCGTGTGTTCAGCGAGATCCTCACCGGTCAACTGCTGAGACGATCCCTTAAGGAATTCGAGGTCTTCGATTCGTCGGCGTTCGCGAAGAAAGGTCTTGTTCGTTACATACGCCCCGCCGATGGGGATTAGCAGGAGCAACGAAGTCGCTGGGGAAGTGGCGAGCAGTGCCGAGGCAGTTATGCCAACGCTGGCCATGATGGAAGTATTCAGAAACGCAATGCGAACCGTGTCCCAGAGTTTAGACCACGAGAGTTCATTCTCTGCCAAATAGATCACGCCAAACACCAAAATGATGCCGGCAAGGGTGAACGCCGCCGATGCCAGATAGGCCGCCGGCCAAGAAGCAATTCCGTGCACATCTCCGCCAGCGCGAATGGATTGCGAAACCCAACGAAACACAAAGTAGGCAAACTGGTTTTCAAGCGCGAACATACTGAGGTTGAAAAACAGCTTGGTGAATCGTTGGCGACGATGCGCAATCAAGACTGCCGCACTACCAATGATGTGCGCGGCCAGCCCGATATGGGGTGATGCGTTGAAGAGGGCAACTACAAATGTCACTTCAACGACTGACAACGTATGGGCGCTGCGGCCAACTTGGAGGTGCACCACCATGAGTTCGCTAACGGCAAACAGCAGGGCAAGAAAACTCAATCCCCACCAGCCGTCGAAAAACTTGCTGTGATCTGGTGAAAGGCTCGCGAGATGAGCCGCCAAGAACGCAGCGGCCAGGGCAATAATGATCGAGAACGCGAAAATGCGCCGCGCAGGCCGGGCGAACCTCGGAGCGTTTTCTCGATTGGGCCCTAAAGCCGTTCCATCCATCCCTTGCTTCGTCGGCAGGCCAGCCAGTGACCTTTACGGGCCAAACGCACTATTCCCTTTTGTTCGGTTACAGCCACTGCGGTTCGCTTTACGGCCTACCCTCTGCCGACCCATATTGCGCCTTCGAAACTGGCGGCAACGGCTGCAACGGCTGCAACGGCTGCATCAACGGCTGCACCAATGGCTGCAACGACTGCAATCGTGGCTGCACCAACGGCTGCAACAGCGACAGTGGTTTCCAGCGCTGCCAACACCGGCACATCGGCTGCCGTCGGAGCAGTGGCGACACCCACGATGGCGTTCGGTGCAGTTCGCCAGCAATTGTTCGGTTTCCTGCGCTCCGGTTCCAACGTGTTCATCACCGGCGCGTCGGGCACCGGCAAATCGACGCTGCTGCGTGACGCCATAGCGATGCTGCGTGCTGCCAAGATCACATGCGCGGTGACAGCGACGACGGGCGTTGCCGCCGTCGAAATCGGTGGCCAGACGCTCCACAGTTGGGGCGGTTTGGGATTGGCAGATGGTGACGCGAAGACGCTGGCGAACAGGATCAAGCCTCACGCGCGCAATCGATGGACCAGCGCACAGGTACTGGTGATCGATGAAGTCTCCATGCTCAGTGCGGACTTGTTTGAGAAGATCGAAGCCGTTGCGCGGCTCGTGCGTGTGCGACACCGCACCGGTC